>NZ_JAMYKT010000007.1:0-286258 GCF_040317515.1 Mesorhizobium sp. M1428 | reverse complement strand
GTCATTCAACCCTCCTTCGGCTTTTCCGGCCGAAATAGAATCGAGCTTCGCCGCAAAGCGCAACCCAGATGTGTGAATGCGATAGAGAATGGCAAGTTGAGAAGATTTTGGACGTGCTCGATCAAGCCGACGATGGCATGTCGGCGATAGGGCTCACCCAAGAAGTGAACCTTCGTAAGTCGCAGATCGAAAAGGTTCTCAAGATGCTCTCGGTAGCAAGTAGCGGGCTTGTGGCGAAGCAGGGGTCCCGCTGGTATCGCACGATCAACGCATACCAGTCGGATCGAGAGCGTGTTGAACGACTAACTGGGCAGCGCCAAGGGGAATGGGATCACGTCCGAGCCTATCTAGAGACCGACCGTTGCCTCATGCGGTTCCTTGGCGAGGCACTCGATGACCCTGCTGCTCGCGACTGCGGGCGCTGTGCCAATTGCCTCGGAGTGCCACTCATCGAAATCGAGCTGAACGCCGCCGCTATTGCAGAGGCGAGCCGGTTCATAAAGCGCAGCGATGTCGTCATCAAATCCCGGAAGAGGTGGGAACCAGGCGCGTTTTCCACCTATGGTTGGACTGGCAATATCGCACTCGGGCTCCGCTGCGAGGACGGACGGGCGCTTTCCGTCTGGCGAGATGCCGGTTGGGGGACTCAGGTCGATGAGGACAAGGAAGGCGGACGTTTCAGTGACGAGCTTGTCGAGGCATGCGCCGAGATGATTGAGGAGCGGTGGCACCCTCAGCCCGCGCCGACGTGGGTCACCTGCGTGCCTTCATTACGCAGTGAGGCTCTCGTCCCTGATTTTGCGAAACGCCTAGCCATTCGGCTTGGCGTTCCATTTAGAGACGTCGTCTCAAAGGTGAAGGAAACGCAGCGCCAGAGGCATATGATGAACAGCTGGCAGCAATCGAGCAATCTGGACGGAGCGTTTGAGGTTGCTGCCGAGCAACTCGAAAGGGGATCGGTGTTGCTGGTCGACGACGTGGTCGACTCTCGTTGGTCTTTAACGGTGATCGGCGCGCTCCTTCGGCAGGCCGGAGCAGGGCCAGTCTTTCCGCTTGTGCTGGCGTCAGCGTCAGCGGCGGAAAACTAAAGGAAAGTGATGGGAGTGTTATCGCCCGATACCCAGGCAACCTTGCTACTGGTAGGTCAATTTGCTCGCTCGCCCGAGGTGAAGCCGCTTACGATAGCGGAGTATAACCGGCTTGCGAAGCAACTGCTCGATTTAGAGATGCGCCCGGCGGATATCGTGCGCCAGGTGCCAAAGAGTCTCATAATAGATTCAGATCGGATCTCGAAACTGTTGGCGCGTGGAACGTCGCTTGCATTGGCTGTTGAGCGTTGGTCGCAGCTCGGGATTAAGGTGATCGGCCGAGGTGACGCGTTTTATCCCTCACTGCTAAAGAAAAAACTTCGCAGTGCCGCCGCGCCGATCCTCTATCTCGCTGGTAATTCGGAACTGCTCGACGCCGAAGCAGTTTGTATCGTTGGTTCACGCAACGCGTCAGAGTCCGGATTGGAGTTTGCGGCCCAATTAGGACAGCGCTGTGCTTCGGAAGGCTTAGTCGTGGTGTCGGGCGACGCTCGTGGAGTCGACCGTGTAGCTATGGAAAGCGCTATTGAAGCGGGAGGCAGCGTCACTTCGGTTTTGGTCGATGCGCTCGCGAAAGCGGTCCTTGCTAAGCGAAATCGTGACCCAATTCTTTCGGGAAAGCTCGTCCTCGTCACTCCTTACGACCCCGACTCTAGCTTCACCGTCGCAAACGCTATGGATCGCAATAAGTACATGTACGCGCTCGCGTCCGCGGCGGTGGTGGTCGACAGCGATACCAAGGGCGGTACCTGGACGGGTGCCGTTGAGAACGAGAAGCATCGTTGGACGCGAGCCTTCGTTCGGTTAGCGAACGACGCCGCGCCCGGAAACCAGCGTCTAGTCCACCTTGGACTGCGGCCCATCGCGAACCTTGAGAGAAGTGGGTCTCAGAGTCTAAGACAGTTCCTATTTTCGGACGCCGAGGGTGGTTCTTCGCAACTCGGCCTGCCAGTAGAGCCCACGCCACCCGCTATCGAGGCGCCGCATTCGGCCAAGTCCTTGTATGATTTCTTTATCGAGGCTCTTACCGAGTGGCTGACTGACGGGCCCCAGTCAGACACTGCAATCGCGGAGCGATTTGAGCTCGAACGAGAGCAAGTCAGGTCCTGGCTCGACCGGGCTCAGGGATCGGGCGTTGTTCAAAAGCTCCAGCGACCGACGCGGTTTGCGATTCAACTTGACCCACCTAGCTCTGGAAAAACGGAGGTGAATTCTTAATTGCGATATTATCGCCTCTTCGATATCCCAGGTGCGTAGTACTGAAGGTATCAAGACTCTCAGACCCTGCAATTCCCCCAAGATTTGAGGAGAACCTGTCGAAGAGTGGTCTGCTACGTGCAGGGAGGTCAGAGTATTCCGGCCTTGATCGACATCAGGGGCTGGCTGCGTGTTGCAAATCATGAACGCGGCCGGTGTCAAGCGTCCGCTCATGGCGCAAACGCCCGGCGCAACACAAACTCCCGCGACCTGCCGTTTTCAGCAACTTGATGCGCAAGCGGATGGCTGCTCGTTCGAGATCCCGACCGATAGCGGCTTTGCTGACCAGTCTGCATCCGATCGCCGGCTTCCCCACCTCCCTCACGGCACAAATATCAAAAACACATACGTGCAAAACACCACCAGATGCACCAGCCCGGTCAGGAACGTCGTTCTTTCCGTGCTGAAGCTCACATTGCAGATGAAGAGCGCCAGGACCAAAAGCACCGTGTCGGTCGCCGGCAGCCCCAGTGTCAGTCCTCTTCCGGTCAGCAGGCTGGCGGCGGCTATGCCTGGTATTGTCAGGCCGATCGTGGCGCAGGCCGAACCCATGGCGACGTTCAGGCCGCGCTGCAGTTCGTTGTTGAGCGCGGCACGAACCGCCGAGATCGCCTCCGGCATCAAGACCAAGCCCGCGATCATTGCGCCGACAATGGCGTCCGCCTGGGCCACCTGGTAGGCGACGAGAGCGTCTTCGACACTTGCCGCGACCTGCTCGGCCAGCATGACGATGCCGATCAGCCCGATCAGCAGGAGCAGAGCGCCGGCGGCGAGGCTTTCGTGGGCGTCGGCTCGCACCGCGGCGCCGTGTGCTTGTGCGTCGATGAAATCGTCGCGGTGGCGGACAGTCTGCGCGAACAGAAAACCCGCATAAAGCAGCACCGAAAGCACGCTGACGAAGCCGAGTTGCGCCGCCGAGAACGTGCCGGGATCGGTGGTTCGCGTGTAGGTCGGCAGAATGAGCGTCATGACGCTGAGCGCGACCAGAACCGCCAGGTAGGCGCTGGTCCCTTGGCGGACGATCGCCTGCTTGCGATGGCGCCAGCCGCCAAACGTCAGACACATGCCGACGACGCCGGTGGAGGTGATCATCACCGTCGAGAACACGGATTCGCGCGCAAGCGTCGGGTTGTTGGCGCCGTGCAGCATGATCGAAACGATGATCGACACTTCGATTGCCGTCACGGCGATGGTCAGCACCAACGTGCCGTACGGCTCGCCTACCCGCCTGGCCACCGCCTCGGCGTGGTCGAGCACGACGAAAATGGTGATGAACATGATCGCGCTCGACAGCGCGCCGATGAATATCCTGGTGCCCAGCGACCCTTCGTCCACCGATACCCCGCTGGCCCTGACCGCGACCGCCATCGCCAGGGCGGCCAGCGGCATGCCGTAGGAAACCGCCGATCTTGCCAAACCACTCATTGTCATTCTTCTGCGTTCCCGCGGTTGCAGCCGTTGTTGCGCACTGCAACCATTCCCGCCCAGAGCAATCGCATATCATGGGTCATGACGTGCCCCCGTCGCTGCGTACCCTACCCCCTAACCCTCCCCACGCCCCTTGTGGGGAGGTGGGGTCCGCTTCGACAAGAATCCTCCTGCCCAGGGACACCTCCTGTCCCGGCACAAAGCTCACGCGTTAGCCGGGCGTGTTGGCCTTGACGACCTTCTTGCATTCGGGCGTCAGCTCGCTCATGTGATCGGCCAGGCATTTGACGACGCGGCCACCGCCCGGCAACACGCCCTTGCACAACTTCTGGTAATCTGCCTGGCAGGCCTCACGCTCGGCCGCCGTCTGCGCCAGCGCCGTGGTGGCTGCCATCTGAGTTGCCAGGAAAAGCACGCTTAACCCAATCCGCATGGAACACCCCCCTCAAACATGTTGCCCAAACAACGCCTCCGTCACGCTATACGAACGGAAGCCTTTTCACGCCGTCTTCTGCGTCACTAATCCCAGTTCATCGATCATCGCCTGGCGCATCAGGTATTTCTGCGGCTTGCCGGTCACCGTCATCGGCAATTCGGTGCGGAAGCGGATGTAGCGCGGGATCTTGAAATGGGCGATCTGGCCGGCGCAGAAGGCCTTGATCTCCTGCTCCGTGGTGATCTGGCCGGGCTTCAGCACGATCCAGGCGCACAGTTCTTCGCCATATTTCGGGTCGGGAATGCCGAACACCTGCACCTCCTTGACCTTGGGGTGGCGATAGAGGAACTCCTCGACCTCGCGCGGATAGACGTTCTCGCCGCCGCGGATGACCATGTCCTTGACCCGGCCGACGATGTTGCAATAGCCCTCGGCATCGATGGTGGCGAGGTCGCCAGTGTGCATCCAGCCGTCGGCGT
This sequence comes from Mesorhizobium sp. M1428, assembly GCF_040317515.1. Taxonomy (NCBI): domain Bacteria; kingdom Pseudomonadati; phylum Pseudomonadota; class Alphaproteobacteria; order Hyphomicrobiales; family Phyllobacteriaceae; genus Mesorhizobium; species Mesorhizobium sp. M1428. The sequence continues at coordinate 281,570 of NZ_JAMYKT010000007.1, read as the reverse complement.
CGATCGCCTCGCGGGTCTTTGCCTCGTCGTCCCAATAGCCCTTCATCACGGAATAGCCGCGCGTGCAGAGCTCGCCCGGCGCACCGACCGCGACGGTGGCGCCTTCGGCGTCGATCGCCTTGACCTCGACATGAGGATGGACGCGGCCGACGGTCGAGACGCGCTTTTCCAGGGGATCGTCGACGCTGCTCTGGAACGACACCGGGCTGGTCTCGGTCATGCCATAGGCGATGGTCACCTCGGCCATATGCATCACCGACACTACCTTTTTCATCACCTCGATCGGGCATGGCGAGCCGGCCATGATGCCGGTGCGCAGGCTGGTGAGATCGAAGGAGGCGAACTCCGGATGGTCGAGCAGGCCGACGAACATTGTCGGCACGCCGTAGAGCGCGGTGCAGCGTTCCGTTGCCACCGCCTTCAGCGTGGCGCCGGCATCGAACCCCTCGCTCGGGAAAACCATGGTCGCGCCCTTGGTGACGCAGCCCATCGTGCCCATCGACATGCCGAAGCAATGGTAGAGCGGCACCGGGATGCACAGCAGGTCGTCGACGGTGAGCCGGATTGCCGCGGTGACGAAATTGCCGTTGTTGACGATGTTGTTGTGGGTCAGCGTCGCGCCCTTCGGCGCGCCGGTCGTGCCTGAGGTAAACTGGATGTTGATGGCATCGTCCGGTTTCAACCCGTCGGAGATGCGGTCGAGCCTGTCATGCTCGTCGCGCCCAGCCATCGCCAGCACGTCGGCGAAGTTGAACATGCCCGGCGAACTCTCCTCGTCCATGCGAATGACGATCTTCAGCGACGGCAGTCTGTTGGCATCGAGCTTGCCCGGGGTGGCCTTGGCGATCTCCGGCGCCAGCGTCTCGATCATGCCGAGATAGTCGGAACTCCTGAATTTGGCGGCGGTGACCAGCGCCTTGCAGCCGACCCTGTTCAAGGCATATTCCAGCTCGACCAACCGGTAGGCCGGGTTAATGTTGACCAGGATCAGGCCGATGCGGGCGGTGGCGAATTGCGTCACCAGCCATTCCCAGCGGTTCGGCGACCAGATGCCGACGCGGTCGCCTTTCTCGAGGCCGAGCACCAGGAAGCCGGCGGCCAGCGCATCGACGGTGTCCGACAGTTCCTCCCAGGTGAAGCGCTTGTCCTGCTCGACGAAGACGGCGGCATCGAGCGTGCCGTATTTGCCGACCGTATCGGCAAACAGCGCCGGGATGGTCAGGTTGAGCAAAGGCACGCTGCGGTCGCCCGAGACATGCGCCGTGCCGTCGACAGGCGCAATGAACGAACCGCCCTCGCGATTGCCGCGCAGGCTGGTGGCATTCTTCAACTCGTCGAGATTGATCGGCATCGCCGTGTCCTCCGCAGACGGGCCGAGCCTATCAGCCCGGCGGGGTGGTGGAAATCCCGTCGATGGTAGGGCTGGGTGGGAACTCGCCCTGCCGGGCCGAAAACAAAAAACCCGCCTCGGCGGGCGGGTCTTCGGGGCCAATTGGCACCATAGCGAGATTAGTAGCACAGCTGCCGGCACAAAGCAAGAACAAAATTGCTGTGTCTTCGGGAAATCGCTTCAGGTCGGTGCCGCGGCTTGACCGCTGGATCCAGCGTTGGTGGTTGGCGAAAGCCGAGGCGATATCCGATCTCCCCCCTTGCGGGGGAGATGCCCGGCAGGGCAGAGGGGGGTGCGAAGGATCGCCAAGTTCGACTTCAGCCACCCCCAACCGAGAACGGATGAGGCTCCGATTGGCTGACAGGTCGGCGGGACAGCACCCCCCTCTGGCCTGCCGGCCATCTCCCCCACAAGGGGGGAGATTGGCAGCTTCGCCGACGGCGCCTGCTCCGCAATCGTCAGCCTGCGTTCACCAGCGCCATCCTGGCCGCAATATCGCGCAACACCGCCTCGTCGGCCGCCGCCCGCATCTTCCGCGACGCCACGAGGCAGGCCTGCGAGCGCAGGATCAGGCCATCGGCCAGCACCTTGAGATGGTTGGCGCGCAGCGTCGCGCCTGACGTGGTGATGTCGACGACGATGTCGGCCAATCCGGCTGCCGGCGCGCCTTCGGTGGCGCCGAGGCTTTCGACGATGCGGTAGACCTGGATGCCGTGCTTTTGCGAAAAGAACTGCTGGGTCAGGCGCCAGTATTTGGTGGCGATCCTGAGCCGCCGGCCATGGCGCTGACGGAAATCGGCAGCGACGTCGTCGAGGTCGGCCATCGTATCGACATCGAGCCAGATGTCGGGCACGGCGACGACGACATCGGCATTGCCGAAACCGAGGCGGGCGATGATTTCGGCGCGCGTTTCGCAATCGGCAAGGTTTTCGCGCAGCAGATCCTCACCGGTGATGCCGAGATCGACCGAACCCTGGCCGATTTCGCCGGCGATTTCGGAGGCCGACAGGAAGGCTATCTCGACGCTCTCCATGCCATCGATACGGGCGCGGTATTTGCGCTCGTCGCCGGGCAGGCTGACGGCAAGCCCGGCCTTGGCCAGCACCTCCAGCGCCTGCTCCTTGAGCCGGCCTTTCGACGGGATCGCCAGCGTGATCATGGTGCCGTCTCCCGCAGCGCCTCGATGCGGTCGAGCCAGACGGAAAAGCCGACGCCGGGGATCGGCGTTTTGGCGCCGAGCAGCGTCAGCAGCCGGTCGTAGCGGCCACCACCGGCGAGCGGCCGGTCGCCGCCTTGCGCCGCGATCTCGAAGACGAGGCCGGTATAATAATCGAGCGGGCGGCCGAAGGCGGCATCGTAGCTGATTTCAGACATCGGCAGGCCGAGGCTTTCGATGGCCGCCGCGCGGGCCGAAAAATTCTCCAGCGCAGCCCCCAGCGAAAGCCCGGCATCGGCGGCGAAAGTTTCGAGCGCCCCGGCGGCGCTGTCGAGCGGCACGTCGATCGCCAGAAAACTCTTCAACGCCGCGAATGCCTCGCTCGACAAGCGTACGCTGCGCAATTCGGCCTTCTCGATCAGCCGCCGCGCGATTTCGGACGGCGAACGCCCGGCCGTTGCCGACAGGCCGGCCTCTTCCATGCCGACGGCGATATGCGCCGAAAGAGCTTCCAGATCGCCGTCGAGGACAAGGCCGGCGACCGCGCCGGCGAGCTGGCTGTTGCGCGGCGGATTGGCGAGGTCGGCAAGGGCTGCCTCAAGCATCGGCGCCGAGCCGAAGGCGCGGGCCAGCCGCATGCGCCAGCCGCGCGGCAGGCCAAGCGCTGCCAGCACCGCCTCGAAGATGGTCTGGTCGCCAAGCGTCACCGCCAGCTCCCGGCCGGGCAGCACCAGCGAAAGCAGCGCATACGCATCGGCCAGCGAGCGCGCGTCGGCGGCGGCCGTGTCGCGGTCGCCGAGGTCCTCGATGCCGGCCTGGAAGAACTCGTTGCCGCCCTCGCGGCGCTGGCGAAACACCTCGCCGAGATAGGAATAGCGGCGCGGCGTGCCGGCCTGGCTGGCAATATGGTCGAGGCAGACCGGAATGGTGAATTCCGGCCGCAGACAAAGCGTCTGCCCGGTCTCGCTTTCGGTGAGAAAAATCCGCCGGCGCAAATCCTCGCCGGCCATGTCGAGGAACGGATCGGCCGGCTGCAGAACCGCGACCTCGACCGCATGGGTGTTGCGCGCGGCGAAGAGCGTCGCGATGTCTGATGCGATGGCGGGATAGCGGGAGGTCATGGGGATGTGGGGCGCGAGGCACCCCCCTCTGGCCTGCCGGCCATCTCCCCCGCAAGGGGGGAGATTAGTCTCGTCGCCGCCGTCGCCAAATTATCAAAATAGCAAAGGAGGCGCCGACGGCGAAGCTGCCAATCTCCCCCCTTGCGGGGGAGATGGCCGGCAGGCCAGAGGGGGGTGCTCACGCGCCACCTTTCGCCCGGTCGGCCGCCTGCGCCGCCAGTATCTTCTTCACCTCGGCGACCAGCTCACTCTCCGCCACCGTCATCTGCGCCGGCCGTGCGGCGCGCCATTCGGCGTTGTCGGCGATCTCGGCCGACATTTTCGCGCCCTCGATCAGATCCTTGATCTGCACCTCGCCCTTGGCGCGCTCGTCGCCGCCCTGGATGACGGCGATCGGGCTGCCGCGGCGGTCGGCATATTTCAGCTGCGCCTTCATGCCGGCGCCGCCGAGATACATTTCCGAGCGGATGCCGGCGGCGCGCAGCTCGGCCACCATCTTCTGGTAGCGGCCGAGGCTTTCCGTATCCTTGTCCATGGTCAGCACGACGACCGGCGCGATCACGTCCGAAGTATCGAGCTTGCCGAGGTTCTTCAGCGCCGTCATCAGCCGCGAGACGCCGATGGAAAAGCCGGTCGCCGGCACCGGCTCGCCACGGAAGCGCGAGACCAGACCGTCGTAGCGACCGCCGCCGCCAACCGAGCCGAAGCGCACGATCTGGCCGTCCTCGTTGGGGATCTCGGCCAGCAGCTCGGCCTCGTAGACCGGGCCGGTGTAATATTCGAGGCCGCGGACGACGGAGGGGTCGATGCGGATGCGATCCTCACCGTAGCCGCTTTGCGCGACCATGGTTCTTATCTGCTCCAACTCTGCAAGGCCCTCAACAAACGAGGCGTTCGTGATGCCCAGATGTTCGAGTTTCCTTTCCTCGATAAGATTGCTGAGACCGGGGTTGATGGATCCCAGTGTCTGGACAATTTCTTCGGGATCGTGCTGCGCCATGACTGTGAAATAGCTGATCACGACGTCGATCTGCGTATTGTCCAGCCCAGCACCCTTGGTGAAATCACCGCTCTCGTCCTTGCGCCCCGCGCCCAAAAGCAGGCGCACGCCCGCGACGCCAAGCTTGTCCAGCTTGTCGATCGCCCGCAGCACGGTCAGCCGGCGGCCGATATTCTCGTCGCCGCCAAGGCCGATCGCCTCCAGCACGCCATCGAGTACTTTGCGGTTGTTGACGCGGACGACGTAATCGCCGCGCTTGATGCCGAGCGCCTCCATCACGTCGGCCATCATCATCGCCATCTCGGCATCGGCTGCGACACCCGGCGTGCCGACCGTGTCGGCGTCGAACTGCATGAACTGGCGGAAGCGGCCAGGACCGGGCTTCTCGTTGCGGAACACCCAGCCGGAGCGATAGCTGCGATAGGGCTTCGGCAGGCGCTCGAAATTCTCGGCGACAAAGCGCGCCATCGGCGCGGTCAAATCGTAGCGCAGCGACAGCCACTGGTCGTCATCGTCCTGGAACGAGAACACGCCCTCGTTCGGCCGGTCCTGGTCGGGCAAAAATTTGCCGAGCGCATCGGTGTATTCGATCAACGGCTGGTCGACCGGCTCGAAGCCGTAAAGCTCGAAGACCGAGCGGATCGTGGCCATCATCTTCTCGACGGCGCGCAGATCGTCGGCGCCGCGGTCGACAAAGCCGCGCGGCAGCCGCGCTTTCATCTTTTCGGATTTGTCGGCCATGGGATGGGTACTTTGCCAAGCAATTGGTGACTTATTTCGGGTCGGCGTGTCCTACCGATGCAGGCCGGAGAAGGCAAGGGTTTGCGCTTCTCCCTGCTCCCCCTGCGCGAGAAGGCAAGAAAAAGAAGCTGAAACAATTGCGCCATGCGCGCGGCATCGTGCCGACACAATCCGGGCCGATAAGCGCGCCGAAACAAGGGGTCGGGGCCATGGCCACGCTAGAAAAGTTCGACATCATCGATAGCGGCGCACGCGACGCCTCGGTCCGGCTGCGGCCGGCCGATGGTTATGCGCCAAAAACGACGAAGCAAATCGCCGGACCGTTCGAGATCGCGGCGCAACAGCGCAGCGGGCCGACCATGCGCGACGTGCTGATGACCGGCCTGCTGGTGATCTATCCGGTGTTCGCCGCGCTGGCGGCCATCCTCGCCGGGTTTTTCCTGGCCGGCGCCGGCGGTGCCTGAGCCGCTATTTCGGCCGCTTGAACGCCTTCCGCTCCGCCTCGACCGGCTCGCGGCAGACGCAGCCCTCGAGATGGTCGTTGACCAGCCCCATCGCCTGCATGAAAGCGTAGACGGTGGTCGGGCCGACAAAGCTCCAGCCGCGCTTCTTCAGCTCCTTCGAAATGCGGACCGAGACGGCCGTCGTCGGATTGGCGCGCAGATGGGCGAGATCGACGATCTCGGGCCGCTCGTCGGGGCCGGGCTCGAATTTCCAGAACCATGCGGCCAGCGAGCCGGCCTCGTCGATGAGTTCGCGGGCGCGTTTGGCGTTGTTGATGGTCGAGACGATCTTGCCGCGGTGGCGGATGATCCCGGCATTGCCAAGCAGGCGCTCGACATCCTGGTCGGTGAAGGCGGCGATCTTGTCGACATCGAAGCCGGCAAACGCCTCGCGGAAATTGTCGCGCTTGCGCAATATGGTCAGCCAGGACAGGCCCGACTGAAAACCTTCGAGGCAGATCTTTTCGAACAGCCGGCGATCGTCGGCGACCGGCCGGCCCCATTCGTGGTCGTGGTAGTGCAGATAATCCGGCAGATTGCCGTGCCAGAAGCAGCGGGCGATGCCGTCGGGACCGGCAAGCAGACCTGTCTTTTCATCCATGGCGGAATTCCGTTCGTGTCTTGGCGTTAACGCGTTTTGACGCTGCCTTTACCGCGGCTTTACCAGATTCCTGAACCGGGCGGTAACCACACCAAAAGCTTTACTGACAGATCGGCATTTTACGCATTCCGATTCATGTTTCGGTTGCCGCTTCGCGCCCAATGTCGGCGAAATCGGGGAGGCTTTGCACCCCGGCATGTTCGACGATCAAGGTGCGTTGCGATGAAGACATTCTTGTTCCCACTGTTCGGCGCCGCGGCCATGCTTGCGGCCGGCGCCGCCAATGCCAACGACCGCTATGCCGAAAGGCCGCCGGTGGTGGTCAGCCCCGACCTTTCGGCGCCCTGGGTGCTGCAGCTCGGCCATGCGCCGGGCATCGTGCGGCAGAGCCGGCAGGAGACGCAGCCGCAACGGCGCTACCGGCGGCTGGCCGAACCGGATCAGCTGCGCACCGCAGCGGTGCAGGCGCCGGCCAAGCGCATGGTGATGCGGCCGCAGATCGACCCGATCTATCTGCCGCAGGAAGTCGCCTATGACGGCCCGCAGAAGCCGGGCACCATCGTCATCGATACGCGAGAGAATTTCCTCTATCTGGTCGGGAAGAACGGCAAGGCGCGGCGCTACGGCGTCGGCACCGGCAAGCCGGGCTTCGAATGGTCCGGCACCCACAAGATCACCAACAAGCGCGTCTGGCCGGACTGGCGGCCGCCGGCGGTAATGATCGCCCGCGAAGCCGCCAAGGGCCGCTATCTGCCGACCTATCTCGCCGGCGGTATGGAAAACCCGCTCGGCGCACGCGCGCTCTATCTCGGCTCGACCGAATACCGCATCCACGGCACCAACCAGCCCTGGACGATCGGCGGCGCGGTGTCGTCGGGCTGCATCCGCATGCGCAACGAGGACGTAGTCGATCTTTACGAACGCGTGAATATCGGAACAACGGTGGTGGTGATATAGTTGCCGCAGCGAATCATCTGGTCTAGAAAGACATTAGCTTTGGCTTTCTGAGGCCAGATGAATGAATAACGGGGGACGGGCCGTGTGGGGATGCGGCCAGTCACGAAAGGGCAGCGCGGCAAGCCGTGCTGCCCTTTTTGTTTCCGCCAACGCCAGCAAGAATTGACGGGAAGATTTTGCCGGCACGTCGCGCCACCGGCATGGCGGTTCGTTTTTCGCACTGCCTTTTCGCCGTTGCTTTGCTATGTGGCGGCTAAAATCCAGATAAAGGCCCCATCCCGATGTCCCTTTCCGACGACAGCCGCTATCTCAGAGGCGGCCCGGTTGCCCAACGCATCATCGCCGGCGTGCGCGAGGACGCGGCGATCGCCACCGCCGAAGGCTTTCCGCCCAAGCTGGTGTCGATCACCGTCGGCGATACCGCGGCGGTCGACGTCTATGTCCGCAACCAGCGCGCCAAGGCGGGGCTTGCCGGTATCGGCTTCGAGGAAAGGCGTTTTCGCGCCGACATCACCGCTGGTGAACTCGAAGCGGCAATCCACGGCCTGAATGCCGATCCGCGCGTCACCGGCATCATCATCCAGCGGCCGGTGCCGGTGCACATTCCGATCAAGACACTGCAGGCGGCGGTGCATCCGCTCAAGGACGTCGAGGGCATGCATCCGGCCTCGATCGGCAACATCGTCTATAACCAGCTCGACCTGGCGCCCTGCACCGCCGCCGCCTCGGTCGAACTGCTCAGGGAAACCGGGCTCGACCTCAAGGGGCTCGAAGTGGTGGTCGTCGGCCATTCCGAGATCGTCGGCAAGCCGATCGCGTTCCTGCTTATGAGCGAAGGCGCGACGGTGACCGTCTGTCACCACATGACGCGCTCGGTGGCGGCACACGCACGCCGCGCCGACGCGCTGTTCGTCGCGGTCGGCAAGCCGCGGCTGATCAAGGCCGACATGGTCAAGCCGGGCGCCGCCGTCATCGATATCGGCATCAATTCGGAAATCGGGCCGGACGGCGAGAGCCGCATCGTCGGCGACGTCGATGCCGAGAGCGTCAGGCATGTCGCGTCGTGGATCACGCCGGTGCCGGGCGGCGTCGGCCCGATCACCGTGGCGATACTGCTGCGCAACACGATGGTGGCGCTCAGCCGCCAGCGCGCCCGCTACCAGGCAACCTACGGCACGGCGGACAGGCTGGCGGCGGAGTAGGCGCCGTCGCATCACTCGGCCGCGATGACCGCCCGGTCGTCGCGAACGCCTTCGGGCTTCGGCCCACCGTAGGCCCAGTCGAGCAGCTTTATCGTATGCACCACCGGCAGCTTGGCGGCAGACGCGATCTGGGTGATGCAGCCGATATTGCCGGTGGCGACGATTTCGGCACCGGTCGCTTCGATATTCCTGACCTTGCGGTCGCGCAACTGAGCCGAAATCCCGGGCTGCAGGATGTTGTAGGTGCCGGCCGAACCGCAGCAGAGATGCCCTTCGCGCGGCTCGCGCACGACGAAGCCGGCACGGGCGAGGAGTTCCTTCGGCTGGCGGGTGATCTTCTGGCCGTGCTGCATCGAGCAGGCCGAGTGATAGGCGACGATGGTGCCCGGTCTACGCACCGGTTCCGGCAGGTCGAGGCTTGCCAGATATTCGGTGATGTCCCTGGCCAGCGCCGAGACGCGCGCCGCTTTGTCGGCATAGGCCGGATCGAGGCGCAGCATGAAGCCATAGTCCTTGATGGTGGTGCCGCAACCCGACGCGGTGATGACGATGGCATCTAGCCCACCCTGGTCGATGGCGCGCGTCCAGGCGTCGACGTTCCGACGGGCGGAGGCCAGGGCAGCGTCCTCGCGTCCCATGTGATGCACCAGCGCCCCGCAGCAGCCCTCGCCCTCGGGCACCACGACCTCGACACCAAGCCGGGTCAGCAGCGAGATCGTCGTGTCGTTGATGCTGGGATCGAGCACCGATTGCGCGCAGCCGGTGAGGATGGCGACGCGGCCATTTTTCTTCGTCCCCTGCCCCGCATGGACGCCCGGCAAGGCCATCGGCGAGCCTGCCGGGACCGACGCCGGTGCGAGCCTCAGCATGGCGCCCAGAGGCCTCAAGGCCTGGATTTTCTCAAACAGGCCGGCGAATGGCTGGCCGAGTTTCGCCAGCTTGAGCGCGGCGCGGAAGCGCGAGGGATAGGGCAGCACGAAGGCCAGCATGGCGCGCGTCAGGCGATCGGCCAGCGGACGCTTGTAGGTCTCCTCGATATGGGCGCGGGCATGGTCGACCAGATGCATGTAGTTGACGCCCGACGGGCAGGTGGTCATGCAGGCGAGGCAGGACAGGCAGCGGTCGATATGGGTGACGATCTGCTTGTCTGCCGGACGGCCGTTTTCCAGCATGTCCTTGATCAGGTAAATCCGCCCGCGCGGTGAATCCAGTTCGTTGCCTAATGTCACATAGGTCGGGCAGGTGGCGGTGCAGAAGCCGCAATGCACACATTTGCGCAGGATCTTCTCCGATTCCGCGACATGCGGATCGGCGAGCTGGGCAGCTGAGAAATTGGTCTGCACGTAAACGAATCCTTACCGTTTGAGCATGATCTTTTCCCAAAACCGGTATCCACTTTTGGGGATCATGCTCATAATCCCAGAAACCAGCTTTCCGGGTTTTTGACCGGCTCGCCGCGCTGTAGCGCCTGCAGGCCGAGAATACAGCGGGCGATGAACCAGACGGCGACGGCAACCATCAGCACGACACCGACGACCACGACCATCAGCAGCGCCGAGATCAGTGCATAGAGCAGGCCGATCCAGAAGGTGCGGATCAGGAATGTGTAATGGCTCTCGACGAAGCCGCCGGCCTTGCCGCGATTGATATAGGCCAGGACGATGCCGACAATGCCGCTGACGCCGATGGCTAGGCCGGCGAGATAGAGGATGTAGATGACCAGCGCATTGGTCGGACCGGGCTCCAGCCAGCGGTCGGTCTGGCGTGACGTACCGTTTTGACCTGGATCGCTCATTGGGCTCCTCCCTCGGTTGCCGGCGAAAGAGTAGCAGAGCCTGCGCCCGGCGCCATCCGGCCGGGATTGAGGATATTCTTCGGGTCGAATTCGGCCTTCAGCCGCGCCGACAGTGCTGCCAGTTGCGGCGCTTGCGGTTCGAACACCGGAACGGCGGCGCGGTGCGAAAGGGTTGCGCGCACCAGCGTCGCATGGCCGCCGCCGTGCCTTCTGATCAGGCCGCGCAACAGGCCGGCCTCGGGATCGTCCTGCTGCATGCGCAGCCAGATCAGCCCGCCCTGCCAATCGTAGAAGGCATCGACCGCGGCCTGCATGCGCAGCGCCAGCACCATAAGGTGGCCCTGCGACGGCGCCATCGAGACGCGCCATACCGGCCTTTCGCTGCCATCGGCGAACGGCGCGCAATCGCGGATATCGCGCCAGACCGAATACGAGACCGAACCCGAAATCTCATGCAGCGGCCCGGCGTTTTTCAGCAGGTCTTTCAGCGCGGCGATGCGGTAGGCGACCGACGGGCCGAAGCCCTCGATGCGCAGCAGCGTCGCAGCATCGCTGCCGAGACTTCCGCCGGCGACCCGCGCGGCGACCCGTTCGGGAAGATGGGCAGCGCTTGACACTTCGGCGCTCGAGCCGAGCGCCAGCGCCATGGCGGCGACGGCATGATCGTCGAGCAGGCCGCGGATCGCGAGCGTGACTTCGGTCTCGGCTGAAGGCAGCACCTTGAAGGTGACATCTGTGAACATCGCCAGTGTGCCCCAGCTGTTGGCCATCAGCTTGGACAGATCATAGCCGGTGACGTTCTTGACCACGCGGCCGCCGGACTTGAAGGCCTCGCCGCGCCCGGAAACGGCCGCTATGCCGAGAATGTGGTCGCGTGCAGCACCGGCCTTCAGCCGGCGCGGCCCGGAAAGGTTCGCGGCGAGTGCGCCGCCGATCGTGCCTCGCCCTGGCTCACCGCCGAGCAGCGGGCCGTAATCCATCGGTTCGAAGGCCAGTTGCTGGCCGTTTTCGGCAAGCAGGCTTTCGATCTCGGCCAGCGGCGTGCCGGCTTTTGCCGACAGCACCAGTTCGGCCGGCTCGTAAAGCATGACGCCGGAGAGTTTGGAAAGGTCGAGCGTATGCTCACTCTGCTGCGGCCGGCCGATGCCGCGCTTGGAGCCGTGGCCGACGATTTCGAGCGGCGAGTCTTCCGCCGCTGCCCAAGCGATGGTGGAGAGGGTTTCCGCGGCGGTTGATGGGGTGAAGGTGGTCATGCGGCGGGTGCGCCAATCGTAAATGAAGAGAAGCCGCGATCCTTCCCACCCCCCTCTGTCCTGCCGGACATCTCCCCCGCAAGGGGGGAGATCGGATGTCGCTTCGGCTTTCGCCAACCACCAACACTTGAAGGCGAGCAGGACGTTGAAGCAGCCAATCTCCCCCCTTGCGGGGGAGATGTCCGGCAGGACAGAGGGGGGTGTTCAAGCGCCAACCCTCAAAACCTCGGAATGTCCGGAAACGCGGTCTGCCCGCGATGCACGTGCATCCGCCCGAGTTCGGCGCATCGTCTTAGCTGCGGAAATACCTTGCCCGGGTTGAGCAGATGGTTGGGGTCGAAGGCGCATTTGACGCGCATCTGCTGGTCGAGGTCGATCTGGTTGAACATTTCGGGCATCAGGTCGCGCTTCTCGACGCCGACCCCGTGCTCGCCGGTCAGGACGCCGCCGACCTTGACGCAGAGCCGCAATATGTCGGCGCCGAAGCTTTCCGCCTTGTCGAGTTCGCCCGGCACGTTGGCGTCATAGAGGATCAGCGGATGCAGATTGCCGTCGCCGGCGTGGAAGACATTGGCGACGCCGAGCCCGTATTTCTCCGACAGTTCGCGCATGCCGGCGAGGACGCGCGGCAGTTCCTTACGCGGGATGGTGCCGTCCATGCAGTAATAGTCGGGCGAGATGCGGCCGACCGCAGGGAAGGCCGCCTTGCGGCCGGCCCAGAAACTCAGCCGCTCCTGCTCCGACTGCGAAATGCGGCATGTGGTCGAGCCGTTCCTGTAGGCAATGGCTTCGACCAGGCCGATCAGGTGATCGACCTCGACACCCGGCCCGTCCAGCTCGACGATCAGCAGCGCCTCGACATCCAAGGGATAGCCGGCCTGGACGAAATCCTCGGCGGCGTGGATGGCCGGGCGATCCATCATCTCCATGCCGCCCGGAATGATGCCGGCGCCGATGATGTCGGCGACGCATTGGCCGGCCTGCTCGCTGGTCGGGAAGCCGATCAGCAGGGCACGCGCCGTCTCCGGCTTCTTCAGGATGCGCACGGTGACCTCGGTGACGACGCCGAGCAGTCCTTCGGAGCCGGTCATCACGCCGAGCAGGTCGTAGCCCTCCGCGTCGAGATGGCTGCCGCCGAGGCGCACCACCTCGCCATTCATCAGCACCATCTCGATGCCGAGCACATTATTGGCGGTGAGACCGTATTTCAGGCAGTGCACGCCGCCGGAATTTTCCGCGACATTGCCGCCGATCGAGCAGGCGATCTGGGAGGATGGATCGGGGGCGTAATAGAAGCCCTCCTGCTCGACGGCGGTGGTGATGCCGAGATTGGTGACGCCGGGCTGGGCGACGACGATGCGGTTCTGAAAATCGATCTCGAGGATGCGGTTGAAGCGGCTCATCACCAGCAGCACCGCGTCCTCCAGTGGCAGCGCGCCGCCGGACAGCGACGTGCCGGAGCCGCGCGGCACGACGCGGATGTTGCGGTCGCTGCAATATTTCAGCACCCGCGAGACCTGCGCCACGGTTTGCGGCAGCACCACGACCAGCGGCAATTGCCGGTAGGCGGTGAGCCCGTCGCTCTCGAAGGCGCGCATTGCATTGGCGGCGTCGACGACGCCCTCGCCCGGCACGATGATGCGCATATCGGCGACGATCTCGTCGCGCCGGCGCATCGTGGCGTCGTCTGGTTTCGGCATGGCAAGGCCGGACATCGACAGCCTCCTTCGATCGACTGGTAAAAATCTTTTACCAGCGACGGCTGTCGGTTGCAAATGCCGCTTTGGCCGGGATAGGAGGCCTGTGGCCGGGACAGCCTTCCGCAGCGGCAATCTGCCGCTGCGCGCCCCGCACTACTCGCCCGGCTGCTTGCCGGGTTCGGAGTGCATGCGGCGGACGCGGCGCACGCCCCACCAGACGAGCAGGACGGCGAGCGGCACCGAGGCGGCGGTGACCATTTCCGGCGCAAAGGCATGGCCGAAGATCGAGGCGCCCTTAGCGACGTAGCCGATGAGGCCGACGACATAGTAGGACACCGCGGCGACCGAGAGCCCCTCCACCGTCTGCTGCAGCCGCAATTGCAGGCGGGCGCGATTGTTCATCGATGCCAAGAGATCGCGGTTCTGCTTCTCGACCTCGACGTCGACCCAGGTGCGCAGCAGCGTGGTAGCACGGGTGAGCTTCGTCGACAGGTTGGCCTGACGCTCCTCGACCGAACGGCAGGTACGCATCGCCGGCGCGACGCGCCGCTGCAGGAACCCGCCCCAGGTGTCGTAGCCGGGCACCGCCTCTTCCTCGAGCGCCTCCAGCCGTTCGCGGACGATGCCGTCATAGGCGCGGCTGGCGCCGAAGCGGTAGAGGCTGGAGGCGGCATCGGCCTCCAGTTCGGCGGCCAGTTCGGTCAAGTCGGCAAGTAGCGTCTGGCTGTCGCGGGTCTCGGCGACCTTCATTTCCAGCGTGGTCTGGGCCAGCCTGTCCTCGATGCGGCGGGCACGCCCCGAAAGCGTCAGCGCTAGCGGCAGGCCGAGCATGGCCAGCGTGCGGTAAGTTTCGATATCGATCAGCCGCTGCGACAGTGCCCCGGTGCGCGCCGGCGTCAGGCCGCGGTCGAGCACCAGCATGCGGGTCAAGCCGTCGCCATCCTGACGGAAATCGGTGACGATGGCCGCGTTGCCGCGCTCGACCAGCGAATAGCACAGGCTGGTCGGGTCGAAACCGGCGATCAGTTTTTCGTTCGCCGGCGTCCATTTGCGGATTTCCAGCCTGATGCCGGAAATCACCATGCCCGGCGGCGAAAACCCGTTGCCGAAGGGTGTGTCTTCTTGCCCCCTGCCGTTTTCGGCGAGCGGGCCTTCCCAGAGATAGGTCGAGAACTCCGTGTGGCGTTCCCAGCGCAACGAGCCCTTGCCCCATTTCATCGCGTGGTGGCGGGCGTGAGGGTCGGGCGCGGCGATGCCGAGGCGTCGCGACAATTCGGAAAGCACGGCCTGATCGACACCGGATCCAGCTTCGGTCATGAAGGATAGTTGCACCAGCACGCGCGGCTTTTCGACCAGCGGCTGCGGCCGCGCGTGGACCTCGCCAAGCGCGCCGGGGCGACCTTCATGCGCCGGAAAACCCATGACGCTGCCGCCCACGGCTTTGGCGCGCAGCTGGAATTCGAGGTTGGAAGGGTCGGCGTCTGGCACGGCTGGTCCCCAGAGCTTTCTGAGCCCTTTGGCAATGATTCCCTCTAGAGCGGTGCATCGTTTCACGGAAACGCCGAACCGCTCTATCTCTTTGATTCGGTGCAATTCCGGACGGAAAACCGTTTCACACTTTTCCTGGAATTGCTCTAGAGGCAATCTCGAGAGGACGCAAACACCAGTTTAGCTCAAGCTGATATGAAGCCGCGGCTGTGAAACCGACCTGGCGCGGGCAAATTGGATAAATAATTTGACCAGTTGGCGACGCTGGCTTTATCTTGCGCGACATCGGTTCAACCCCCAGGCATCCCGTTTGAGCGACATTTTCTCCCGGATCGAGCATTCGCGCACCGCCGACGAGGTGGTGCAGCAGATCGAGAGCCTGATCCTCGAAGGCGTCCTGCGCACCGGCGACCGGCTGCCGGGCGAGCGCGAGCTGGCGCGCCAGTTCGAGGTGTCGCGGCCGATCCTGCGCGATGCCTTGAAGGCGTTGGAAGGGCGCGGGCTGTTGACGACACGGCCAGGCGGCGGCACCCATGTCGCAGATGTCATCGGCCAGCTGTTCACCAAGCCGGTGACCGACTTGATCTCGATGCATCGCAAGGCGGTGACCGACTATCTGGAGTACCGCCGCGAGATCGAGGCGGTGGCGGCGGAATATGCGGCGCGGCGCGCCACATCGGACGATCTGGCGCTGCTCGACCGCATCATGGCACGTATGGACGAGGCGCACCGGACCGGCAATTTCGACGACGAGGCGGAAATCGACGTCGAGTTCCATCACGCGATCTGCGAATGCGCGCACAACATCATC
The DNA here is from genome assembly GCF_040317515.1 of Mesorhizobium sp. M1428. NCBI lineage: Bacteria > Pseudomonadati > Pseudomonadota > Alphaproteobacteria > Hyphomicrobiales > Phyllobacteriaceae > Mesorhizobium > Mesorhizobium sp. M1428. The sequence goes on along the minus strand of NZ_JAMYKT010000007.1, from coordinate 265,851 downwards.
CTGCTGCACACGCTGCGCTCCTGTTATCGGCTGCTGTCGGAAGGCGTGTTCCAGAACCGGCGGCTGGTGTTCAGCGTGCCGGGCGCGCGCGAGGCGCTGCTTTCGCAGCACCGGGCAATCTACGCCGCAGTCAAGGCCGGCGATCCGGCCGCGGCACGGCAGGCGGCGATGGACCACATCTCCTACGTCGAACGGTCGATGGCAGAGGCCGAGCGCAGCGGCGACTGGCAGCGCGTGTCGCGGCTGAGGCTCAGGCAGCGCTCCGAGCCCGGTGACGGTGACCCGGCAAGAAAACAGCCGTAGGCACCGCCCAGAAAATTCAACGACGAACCAGCGACGAACCAGCGGAAAAGATCCATGAGCAGCATTCTCACCATCGCCGACCTCAAGGACCTGGCGCGCCGCCGCGTGCCGAAGATGTTCTTCGACTACGCCGATTCCGGCGCCTGGACCGAAAGCACCTACCGCGCCAACGAAGAGGATTTCCAGAAGATCAAGTTCCGCCAGCGCGTGCTTGTCGACATGGACAACCGCTCTCTGGAATCGACCATGATCGGCGAGAAGGTGACGATGCCGGTGGCGCTGGCGCCGACCGGCATGACCGGCATGCAGCATCCGGACGGCGAGATGCTGGCGGCGCAGGCTGCGGAAGAATTCGGCGTGCCGTTCACGCTGTCGACGATGAGCATCTGCTCGATCGAGGACGTCGCATCGGTGACCAGGAAGCCGTTCTGGTTCCAGCTCTATGTGCTGCGCGACAAGGATTTCGTCTTCGATTTGATCGACCGCGCAAAAGCGGCGAAATGTTCGGCGCTGGTGCTGACGCTTGACCTGCAGATCCTCGGCCAGCGCCACAAGGATATCCGCAACGGGCTTTCGGCGCCGCCGCGAATGACGCCGAAGCACCTCTGGCAGATGGCGACAAGGCCGCGCTGGTGCGTCGGCATGGCCGGGACAAAGCGCCGAAGCTTCCGCAACATCGTCGGCCATGCCAAGGGCGTCGGCGACCTCGCCTCGCTATCGTCGTGGACGAAGGAGCAGTTCGATCCGCATCTGTCGTGGAAGGACGTCGCCTGGATCAAGGAGCGCTGGGGCGGCAAGCTGATCCTGAAAGGCATACTCGACAAGGAAGATGCGCTGATGGCCGCCAGAACGGGCGCCGACGCCATCATCGTTTCCAACCATGGCGGCCGCCAGCTCGACGGCGCCTCGTCATCGATCATGGTACTCGAAGAGATCGCCGATGCCGTCGGCGACACGATCGAGGTGCATATGGACGGCGGCATCCGTTCCGGCCAGGACGTGCTCAAGGCACTGTGCCTCGGCGCCAAGGGCACCTATATCGGCCGGCCTTTCCTGTACGGACTCGGCGCACTCGGCAAGGAAGGGGTTACCAAGACGTTGGAAATCATCCGCAAGGAGATGGACATAACGCTGGCACTGTGTGGAAAGCGTCTGGTCACCGACATGGGCAAGGATCAGCTTCGGCGCTAAAGTCCCGTGACGGCATGACCACGGAGGCGACGCAGGCATTGACGGAGCCCGGCATCAGTTTCTACGAGGCGCGCGGACCGCAAGGCATGCGCCTTTACGCGATCGGCGATGTGCACGGCCGGCTCGACCTGCTGACCTCCATGCACCGGCGGATCGAGGCGGAGCTCACTCAAAGGCCGTCGACCGATTGGCGCGTGATCCATCTCGGCGACTATGTCGACCGGGGCCCGGACTCCAGGGGCGTCATCGATTTCCTGATCGACGCGCAAAGACGCGATCCGCGTCACCTGATGCTGGCCGGAAATCATGATCTCGGCTTCCTCGATTTTCTCGATGTCCCCGACCCGGACGGCCTGTTCATGCGCTATGGCGGCATCCAGACGGCGCTGTCCTATGGCGTGTCGCTCAGTGGGAGCAGCGCCTGGTTTGGCCGCGCCGATGCGGCATTGCGGCAAGGGCACGCCGCACTGGTCGAGGCGGTGCCGCAGAACCATGTCGAGTTCCTGGGCTCGCTGCCCTTTTCAGTGACGTTCGGCGATTTCTTCTTCTGCCATGCCGGCATCCGGCCTGGCATTGCGCTGGAAAGCCAGAGCCCGCAGGACCTGATCTGGATCCGCGAGGTCTTCCACGATCACACCGGTCTTCATCCCAAGATCGTGGTGCACGGCCATACGCCGGTGCCCAAGCCCGAGATCACAGGCAACCGCGTCAATGTCGACACCCTCGCCTGGCAGTCGGGAAACCTCACCGCGCTCGTCGTGGACGGCACGGACAAGCGGATCATGACGGTGGCCGGCGAGAGGGCCTAGGCCGTGCTGCCATGCGGCCAAGGCTCAGCCTATCGCCCGGGTAGACTCGCGGACGACCAGGTGAGGCTGATGGATGTCCCATGCACCTGTGGCAACTTCCTTCTGGGTGATCTGCCTTAACAACATTTCGACGGCGCGGCGCGCCATGGACAGGATCGGCGTAACCACCACGGTTGGCGCCGGGTCCAGGACAGCAGCGAATTCCAGATCGTCGATGCCGACGATCGAAAGGTCGGCCGGCACTTTGATCTTCAGTTCGCGCACCGCGAACAGGATCCCAAGCGTCATCAGGTTCGAGATCGCTATCAGCGCCGTCGGCCGGTCACGGCGCTGGAGAAGCTCGATCGCCCGGTCATGCGCCTGGGTTTGATCGAAATTACCGGCGAGCTGAAGGCCCGGTTCAACCGGCACTCCATGCTCGGCGTGCGCCTGGAGGTAGCCGCCAAGACGATCGTCGTTGGTCGCCAGTCCGGCGATGCCGGTGATGATGCCGATTCTGCGATGCCCAATGCCAAGGAGATGGTCGGTGGCGAGCCGCCCTGCCTCGATGTTGTCGGTCTTGATCACGTTGTAGGGCAATCCCTCGACAAACATGTCGAGCAACACAGCCGGCACCTGGATCTGGTCGACGAGGCGGCTGCCGTGTTCGGCATCGGAGCGCGTGGGAATGATGACAAGCCCGGCCACGCGCTGGACGCGCAGCATCTTGAGCACCTGGCTCTCGCGCTCCGAATCCTGTCCGGTCGAGTAGACCACCGTCATGTAACCCGCGATAAGGCAGATATTCTCGATTTCCCGGGCAACCGCCGCGAAATGCGGGTTGGCGATGTTCGGCACGACGAGGCCGATGAGCTGCGAATTCCCGCTCCTGAGCGAGCGGGCAGCGCCGTGCGGCACGTAACCGACCGCGGCAATCGCCTTGTTGACCTTCTCGATGACCTGCTCGCTGACCGGAGCCGAGCGGTTGAGAACCGCCGACACGGTGGAGATCGCGACGCCGGCGCCACGCGCTACGTCCTTGATCGTCGCCATGCAACTGCCCCGCCCATCTGATTGCCCCTTCATCTCATTGCACTTGCCAACCACTCTCGCCTGCGTAATACTCGAAACGTTTCGTGCTTACAATCAAGCTGCCGACGACCGGTCAGGGAGGATTTGGAGCGGTTCGTATTCGAAACGTTTCGACAGCAGATTGATGTATAGCGCGTCGGGAGAACGCAAGGGAGGATTTCAATGATCAAATTGTCACGGCGTACGCTTTTGCTGTCGTCGGCCGTACTTGCCGCCGGAGCGGGAATGAGGGGCGCATTCGCACAGTCCGACCAGACCGCGACCCTGAAGCTTCAGGGCTTCGGCAGCGATGCGGAGCTTTCAGCCGTCACCAACGCGGTTGCTCGTTTCAACAAGAAATATCCCAACGTCACGGTCGACATCTCGATGGACCCGATCTCGAACGGCTGGGGAGATTACGTGACGCGGGTGATAAGCGAATTCAACGCGGGCAGCGCGGCCGATGTTTACGGCACCGCCATCGAGACCTTCCAGGCTTTTTCGTCGCGCGGCCTGTGGCTCGGCCTCAACGATTTCGTATCCGCCAATTCCGGCTTCTCTGACTTTGCGCCCAGCCTGTTCGCACAAGCCTCGTACAAGGGGGAAATCCATTACATCCCCATCGGCTGGAACAACATCATGATCAATTACAATCGCGATCTCTTCGACAAGGCCGGGATTGCCTACCCCAAGCAGGGCTGGACCTGGGAGGAATTTCGCGAGGTCGCCAAGGCGCTCACCGTCAAGGACAGCGCCGGCAATGTCAGCGAGTTCGGCTACGAGGTGCCGAACCAGAACTTCTTTATCCAGCCCTGGTTCTTCAGCAACGGCACCGGCGTGCTCAACGACGACTGGACGGCCTCGAACATGCTCGATCGCAAGGTTGCCGAAAGCCTGCAGTTTCTCCACGACCTGATCCATGTCGACCGTGTTTCGCCCATCCCGGGCAAGGAGACCATGGACAATCAGTTCATGGCCGGACAAGTGGCGATGATCAGCCGTGGTCACTGGATCGTGCAGAACGCCAAGACCAACAAGGTCAACATGGACATCGCCATTCCACCGAGCAAGGAAAGCGACACGACGGTCATCGGTTTCGGCGCTTACGCCATCTCGAAGGCAACGGAGCAGCCGGATCTGGCCAAGGCGCTGGTGCTCGAACTGACCAGCGAGGAAACGCAGAAGGAAGAGGGCGAGAAGGGCGGCGGCGTGCCGGGACGCAAATCCGCGGCGGAGACGGCTGCGTTCCTGTCATTCCCGCCCAGTGCGGCGCTGTACTACCAGACACTGCCCCACACCAAGGCGGTGCCGTCTCCAGCCAACTTCCAGGAAGTCGAGAAGATCTTCATCCGCAATTACACCGCAATGATGGCAGGCGAGGTATCGATCGCGGATGGCTGCAAGCAGGCCGATGCCGAACTCAACGAGTCTTTTGCCCGCCTCAAATAGAGGTTGGCCTGAGAACCCCATGCCCTCCCCGGCGCTCTGCTTCACCGACGCGGACGGCGTCGGGCGTAGCGCGCCGATCTCCTCAACACCTGAATGCCAGAGGACTTTGTGGCAAAAATGATTGCGAAGCGGCAGGGTTTCGATCTGGCCCGCGCCCAGGCACTGACCGGGTATCTGTTCGTGCTGCCCACTTCGGTGCTCTATCTCACTTTCGTCCTGATGCCGGTTATCATCACTTTCATCTTGAGCTTCAGCTATTACGACCCGATGCTCGGTTCGCGCTGGGTCGGCTTCGATAACTTCACCCGCTTCTTCACCAATCCGCGTTCGCTGCGGATCTTCTGGAACACCCTGCGCTTCGCCTTCTTCGCGGTCACCTTCAATGTATCCATCGGCCTGCTTTTGGCCGTGGCCCTCAATCGTGCGATGCCAGGCTGGCTGCTCTATTTCTTCCGGCTCGCCTTTTTCATGCCGGTTATCATCGCCGTCGCCTTCGTCTCGATCGTATGGAGCTATTTCTTCGCCGACGACCTCGGCGTCATCAACTATTTCCTGCGTCTCTCCGGCATCCGGCCGGTGCATTGGCTGACCGACAGCAACAACGCCATGATGTCCATCATCATCATGGACGTCTGGAAGAATACCGGGTTCTTCATGGTCATCTTCATCGCCGCGCTGCAGGGTGTGCCGAAGAGCATCACCGATGCGGCACTGATGGATGGGACGCCTGCCTGGCGAACGTTCTTCCGCATCATCCTGCCGTATATTTCGCCGGTCGTGTTCTTTGCCATCGTCTACGCCTCAATCGGCGCCCTGCAAGTCTATGAATCGATCGTCATCCTTACGCAGGGCGGGCCGGGGGACAGCACGCGATCGCTTTCGATCCTCATCGTCGAAGAAGGTTTCGGCAGTTTCCAGATCGGTTACGCCGCAGCCATTTCGGTGGTGATGACAGTGATCATCCTCATCATAACGGCGATCCAGCAACTGCTGTCGCGCAAATGGGTGCAGCAATGAGCGCCGCCTCGGCCCTGCAGACGCGCGCGGCCAAGCGCTGGATCGATGCGGCGATCATCGCGGTGATGGCGGCTCTCGCCGTCGGCATGCTGCTGCCGTTCTTCTGGTTGTTCTCGATGTCGTTTCGCCCGGTGGCCGAAGCCTACAAGCTGCCGCCGAGCTTCCTGCCGCCCAGCCTCGATTTCGCCAACTACGCGCGTGTGCTGGCATCGCGCGTGCCGTTCCTGCAGATCTATGCCAATTCGCTGCTGGTGGCGGTCGTGGTGACAATCGGCCAGCTCGTCACCTGCACGCTTGCCGCCTTCGCCTTTGCCCGCCTCAGCTTCCGGGGTCGCGACGCGCTGTTCTTCATCCTGCTCGTCGGCCTGATGTTTCCGGCCCAGGTGACGATCCTGCCGATCTATCTCGGCTACGCTCGGACAGGGCTGATAAACCGGCCGATCGGTCTTGCGCTCATGTACCTCACCTCGAGCTTCGGCGTGTTCTTGATGCGTCAGTTCATGCTGAGCCAACCCAAGGCGCTCGAAGAGGCCGCGCTGATGGACGGCGCCGGCTATTTCAAGATTTTCTGGCGCATCTCGCTGCCGCAGTTGCGGCCGGCGTTGTCGGCGCTCGGCATCATCACCTTCACGCAGACCTGGAATTATTATTTCCAGGCCCGTGTGCTGCTCGGCAAGGAGCAGTCGATGACGCTGCCGGTCGCCATGGATGTTCTGCGCGGCTACCTGGCGGCGGGCAATCTCTCGCTGGTCATGGCCGCCATGAGCATGTCGATCCTGCCGGTCGTCCTGCTGTTTCTCATCGCCCAGAGATTTGTGATCGAAGGGATCACGATGAGCGGGATCAAAAACTAGAACTGTCATGCCAGTCGAGGAAATACTCATGTGGGACGACCTTGTATCCATCGATCCGCGCTTTGCCTACAAGGGCGAGCGCACCCGTTACATTGCGTTTCCATTGGGTGGAATCGGCTCCGGCGGCTTCTCGATCTCGGGAAGCGGGCGACTGATCGACTGGTCGATCCGCAACCGCCCGGCGCTGCAGGGCTACAACGGCTATTCGCATTTCGCCATCAAGGCGGAAAGAGGCGGCGAACTGGTCGACGCGCGCGTTCTCAACGGTCCTTATGATCTCAATCCGTCCGGCGCACCCGGCCTGCGCAAGATGTTTGACGGTTTTGGCCATGGTGCCAACCGGCAGACGCTGGTCGGTGTGCCGCATTTCAAGGAGGTCGATTTCTACGGCCGCTTTCCCACCGCCGATCTGGTGTTCAATGACGAGCGCTTCCCCGGCGCCGTCCGCCTGACGGCGCTGTCGCCGTTCATCCCTCACAACGATCACGACAGTTCGATGCCGGTTGCCATGTTCGAGTTCGAACTCGTCAACGACACCAAGGACGAACTGACCTACACGCTGGCCGGGACGCTGGGGAACTATGGCTCCAACAGCGGCATCCATACATTCGAGCGGCAGGACGGCCTGAGCACGCTGCGCCTCACATCGTCCGACCAGACGCTGAAGCCGGCGGATCGCGGCGACCTGACCATCGCCACCGACGCGGCCGATGTCGACCACACCGATTATCATTATCGCGGCCAATGGTTCGACAATTTGGCCGTATTCTGGAAAGAATTCGCGCGTCCCGGGCGGCTGCCCGAGCGGCGCTACGACCAGCCTCGAACGTCCAGGCATATGAGCCTGCAGCCCGAACACGGCACCTTGGCGGCGCGCGTCACGGTTCCGGCCGGCGGGCGAAAGAAGGTGCGCTTTGTCATATCCTGGAATTTTCCGATCGGCGACATCTATTGGGCATTCCGCACCTCGCCCGATGCGCCGATCCCGGATCGCGAAACGCCGACCTGGCGCAACTACTATGCCAACCACTGGGCAGGCTCAGAAGCGAGCGCACGCGATGCGCTGCGTCGCTGGGATGCGCTCGCCGGTGAGACCATGGCCTTCCGGGACAGTATCTTCGGCTCGACATTGCCGGCCGAGATCAAGGATGCCGCAACCGCGACGCTTGCGCTCCTGCGCACCGCGACGGTGATCCGGCTGGAGGGCGGTGAGATCTGGGCGTGGGAAGGCCAGCACACCCAGGACGGCTCCTGCGAGGGAACCTGCACGCATGTCTGGAACTACCAGCAGGCGCTGGCGCATCTGTTCCCAAAGCTGGAGCGCACGCTGCGCGAGACCGAATTCACCTACAACCAGCTGCCCACCGGCGGCCTTACTTTTCGCCAGAAGCTACCGCTCGGCGCCGGTTTTGACATCATCGGCCCCTGCGCCGACGGGCATTTCGGCGCGGTGATCAAGACCTATCGCGACTGGAAGCTGTCGGGCGATACGGAATGGTTGAGACGCTACTGGCCGAATATCCGGCGTGCGGTCGAATATGCGTGGAGCGAGGATAATCCGGACCGCTGGGATCCGGATGAATCAGGCGTTCTTTCCGGCCGTCAGCACCAGACCCTCGACATGGAACTTTTCAATCCGAACTCCTGGCTTGGCTCGATGTATGTGGCGGCGCTGCTTGCGGCATCTGAAATGGCGACGGCGCTGGGCGAGGCGGATTTCGCCGATAGATGCGGCAATCTCGGTCGGAACGGCGCAAGCTACATCGACGAGAAGCTGTTCAACAGCCGTTGGTTCGTCCAGGACATCGATCTTTCCGACAAAAGCGTGCTGGCGCCGTTCGACGTCGGCCGCAAGGCCGGCGTACTCGCCGACGGTTTCATGGAGACCTATTGGTCGGACGAGTATTCCGAGCTGAAATACCAGATGGGCGAAGGCTGCGTCACCGACCAGATCCTCGGGCAATGGCACGCCGAGGTGGCGGGGCTGGGCGGCTTCCTCGATGACCGCAAGGTCGAGGCGGCGCTCAAGGCGGTGCACGCCAACAATTTTCGCCCGAGCCTCGAGAACCACTTCAACCCAGGCCGAAACTATGCGTATGAGGACGAGGGTGGATTGCTGGTGGCGACCTATCCCGAAGGTGTGCGCCAGCCGATGGTTGCAGCACCTTATGCCGAGGAGGTATGGACCGGCATTGAATATATGGCGGCCTCCCACATGATCATGCGCGGGCTGATTGACGAGGGCCTGAGCATCGTTCGCGCCGCTCGCGACCGGCACGACGGCTCGCGCCGCAATCCCTGGAACGACATCGAATGCGGTTCCTATTATGCCCGCTCCATGTCCGCATGGCAGTTGGTCAACGCCTGGGCGGGCCTCAGCGCCGACCTCGTCGCAGGGCGCATCAGCTTTGCGCCCAAGGACCGGGGCGACTACACGGCGTTCTGGTCGGCCGGCAACGCCTTCGGCGAACTGAGCCGCAAGGCTGGAGAGCTGACGCTCGCGGTGCTTGGCGGCAGCCTCGACATCTCTGAAATTGCCGTTGCCGGTCTTGGCGTGCATCGGCTTCCGGAGCGCCGGGCAATCGGCACGGGAGCGCGCCTGGTCCTGCAATTTGGGTCCGGAACCCCGGCGGTGGCATGATGGCTGCGATTGAACTCAGGGATGTCAGGAAAAGCTTCCAGGCGCTCGAGGTGATTCACGGCATCAACCTGGCGGTCGACGAAGGCGCGTTCACGGTGTTCGTTGGCCCCTCGGGCTGCGGCAAGTCCACTCTGCTCAGGATGATCGCCGGCCTTGAAGAGATAAGTTCAGGAGAGATCCGCATCGACGGCAAGCGCTGCGACCACCTGCTGCCGTCGGCGCGCGGCATGGCCATGGTTTTCCAGTCGTATGCGCTTTACCCCCACATGAACGTCGCGCAAAACCTGCGTTTCGGCCTGGAGAACCTCAAGCTGCCGAAACCGGAGATCGACGCGCGGGTGGCCAAGGCGGCGGGTATCCTGGAGATTGCGCATCTGATGAAGCGGCGGCCAAGCCAGCTGTCCGGCGGGCAGAGCCAGCGCGTCGCCATTGGTCGTGCGATTGTCAAGGAACCGAAGGCGTTTCTGTTCGACGAGCCGCTGTCCAACCTCGATGCCGAGCTGAGGGTAAAGATGCGTGGTGAGCTTGTGTCATTGCACCGCCGGCTCGGCTCGACGATGATCTATGTCACGCATGACCAGGTCGAAGCCATGACCATGGCCGACCAGATAGTGGTCCTGCGAGACGGGGCGGTCGAGCAAGTGGGATCGCCCATCGACCTTTATGCCCGCCCCGCCAATCAGTTCGTCGCCGGCTTCCTCGGCGCACCGCAAATGAACTTTGTCCAAGGCAAGATTGGCAGGCTGAACGGCTCCTTGGGCCTGACACTTGGCGAGGGCGTGACCGTTGCGCTGCCCGGCCGCAGTGTCGAGTTGCCGGACGGCACACCTATAACGATCGGCGTCCGCCCCGAACATGTCGAGATAGGCAGCGGGCCGCTCAAGGCCCGGATCGAGACGACAGAAATCCTCGGTTCGGAAACCGTAATCCATGCACGACTTGACTCGGGGCTGGGCTTCACCGTGACGCGACGGGGAATATCCGGCGCCAAAGCCGGCGAGGATTTGTCGCTTGCGCTGCCCGCCGCCTTTGTTCACCTGTTCGACGACAAGGGCATGGCGGTCGGCGCAACGTCGGACTGGCGCAGCGACTATGTGAGGTGACGTCGATCAGAGCTCGAAGTCATTCGTCGACTGACGTCCAAAGTGGGTGACGTCCGGAGCGGGATCCATCCAAATTGAATCGGGATCCTACGCAGTTGCCGCATTTCTGGGACGCCAAGTGAGTCCGCTTGGCTGCAAAAGCTCTAGCGAAGCGCGGCGGTGACGCCGTAGCCGTCGACGGCATTGTGGTCGTTGGCCGCGTCGGCGGAATAAATACCGAGGCCGCACAACACGATAGCCGACAACATGACAAAGGACAAAAAGGCTGCTTTCACGGACGTCATCTCTTGTTGAGCTTCCTGCATCTATGCACGAGCGGGTTACCAATGCGTTGAAACGCAAAACACGTCGCAAATGTCTGACGGTTTCGCGCTTCTAGGTATGTTCTGTATCGGCGGTGTGTCGCGCGGGTCACAGGAAAGGTTCATCGCGGTTGCACGCAAGATGCAGAGCGGGCGCCTTTTAGGCTGGCCGACAGACACAGGCCAAGGATGAAACGCGTTATCCCCGGAGGATTTGCCCCCGCGTGCCAAATATGCAACGTCGCCAACTACGCTGACTGTATGAGCCGTCAGATCGTCGCCACCCAGGCGCGGGCGATGGCCAGGCCGGCGGCATCGGCTTGCGGTCCGTTGCGGGCCATTTCATCGTCGAGCCGGACGGCCCATTCCGGATTGCGTTCGGCGATCAGCGGTGCGAAGGACGTGCTCCAGTCGCGAACCATCGGCCGGTCGGCCTCGAAATGGAACTGGAAGCCGTAGACGGCGCGGCCGATGCGGAACGCCTGGTTCTCGGCGACGGCGTTGCCAGCCAGTCGCACGGCCCTCTCGGGCAAGACAAAGGTGTCGTCGTGCCATTGGAAGATCGGGAATTTTTCGGGCAAGGCGGCGAGCACCGGATCGGCCTGCGCCGCCGCGGTAAGCGCGACCTCCTGCCAGCCGAATTCCGAGGCACCGCCTATCTGGTTCTCGCCGCCAAAGGCGCGCGCTACCAACTGGCTGCCAAGGCAGATGCCGAGCACCGCGCGATCCCTCTCGCCAAAGTCGCGCGTCAGATCGAGCAGACCCGCGAAATAAGGACAGAGCTCGTCGTCCAGCGCATTCTGGGCGCCGCCGAGCACCACCATAGCGTCATGCTCGCCGCTAGCTTGCGGCAGCGCGTCGCCGCGATAGGGCCGGCGCAGGTCGATATCGGCGCCCGCCTCGACCAGCGCCGCGCCGATCTGGCCAAGGCCCTCATTGTCGAAGTTCTGGACCACCAAGACCCGCATCGAAACCTGCTGACATTAAATTGATGCAACGAGCGATATCATGGCGCCAGCATTGCAGCCAACAGGGAACGCCTATGCCACTGCAAAACCGGGTCGATCCATTCGGCGCCATCCATGCCGTACCGGAGCGCGGCCTGTTCATGGGCAATCGCGGCATTATTCACGACCCCGAGACGAGAACGCTGTTGAAGAAGCGCTGGGCGCTGCAAGCCTGGATCATCTGCGCCTGCGAATACGGCGACGTGCGGCGCGAGCCGATGGGGCGCAACCGGCAAAGCGACGACCAATTGGGCGGCAAGGCCGGCTGGACCGAGCTGTTTTTCCTCGACGAGGTGACGGCACTTGCCGCCGGGCACCGCCCCTGCTTCTTCTGCCGGCGCGAGCGAGCCAGGGATTTTGTCCGGCGTTTCGGCGACGCCTTCGGCATTGCCGAGCCACGCGCGCCGCAGCTCGACAAGCGCCTGCACAAGGAGCGGCTGGCATCGGGCGGACAGGCGCCGAGACTGAAACCGGAGGCGCTTGCGGACTTGCCTGACGGCACGATGATCTCGTCGGGAAACAGGACGTACGCCCTGTTTGACGGCGCCGCGCTGCCCTGGAGTTTCGGCGGCTATGGCGAACCGGTGGGGTTCGGCGGTTTTACCGACAGTCCAATCCGCGTGCTCACGCCGGCGACAACTGTTTCGGTGCTAAGGCAGGGCTACGAGCCTGTCTGGCATCCTTCCGCCGAGGCTTGACGACGAGGGTGACGTTGCCGCATTCCTCGGCGATGCGCGCCAATTACAAGATGCAGCGGCTGTTCGTGCCGGACGAGCTTGGACCGGACATCGAGTTCGACGTCGGCCCGCAGCAGAGCCATTATCTCTCGCATGTGCTGCGGCTCGGCGAAGGCGCCGAAATTCTGGTCTTCAATGGCCGCGACGGCGAATGGTCGGCGGCAATCGCCGCGAAATCGAAGAAGGCGGTGCGCCTGAAGATGATGGAACTGCAGCGGCCGCAGCCGCCGCTGCCCGATCTCGTCTATTGCTTCGCGCCGCTGAAGCAGGGGCGGCTCGACTACCTCGTGCAAAAGGCGGTGGAGATGGGCGCCGGCATCCTGCAGCCGGTCATCACCCAGCATACGCAAGTGGCAAAACCAGGCATCGAGCGCCTGCGCGCCAATGTCGTCGAGGCGGCCGAACAATGCGGCATATTGGCGGTGCCGGAGCTGCGCGAAGCGGAAAAATTCGAGCGCCTGCTCAGCAACTGGGACCGAGAGCGGCGGCTGATCTTCTGCGACGAGGACGCATCGACCAACAATCCCCTGCCCGCATTGCAGGCGGTGCGGGAGGGAAAGCTCGGTCTGCTGGTCGGACCGGAGGGCGGCTTTTCCGACGATGAACGCAGGATGCTGAGAGCGCTGCCCTTCGTTACCGCCATTCCGCTCGGGCCGCGCATCCTGCGAGCGGATACGGCGGCGGTGGCAGCTTTGGCGCTGATCCAGGCGACAATCGGGGATTGGTGATCAATTCCCGTTACCCTCTGGCTCAGGATTTTTCGCTTGATCGGCTACTGACATTTCGTCCATCTAGCGCCGGCAGTGGCCGCGTGTCCTTTCGGGCGCGCAAAGGACGCTGTAGCATTTGATTGGGCACCTGATCCCTTCCGAAAATCGAAGCCGATTTTCGGGGTCATGTGCGGAGGGCTATTATGGCGCGCGATACTACCGATTTCCGGCCGATCGAAGGCGTCGACGAACTCGTCGAGCACCTGGCCGAAGGCAACAAGCCGCGCGACAAATGGCGCATCGGCACCGAGCACGAGAAATTCCCGTTCTATGTCGACGGCAATGCGCCGGTGCCCTATGGCGGCGAGCGCGGCATTCGCGCCATCCTCGAAGGCATGCAGGACAAACTCGGCTGGGACCCGATCATGGATGCCGGCCGCATCATCGGCCTGGTCGAGCCGACCGGCCAGGGCGCGATTTCGCTGGAACCCGGCGGCCAGTTCGAACTTTCCGGCGCGCCGCTGGAGACGATCCACCAGACCTGCCGCGAAGGCAATGCGCATCTGGCGCAGGTGCGCGAGATCGCCGAACCGATGGGCATCCGCTTCCTCGGCCTTGGCGGCAGCCCGAAATGGTCACTGGCCGAGACGCCGAAGATGCCGAAGTCGCGCTACGAGATCATGACCCGCTATATGCCCAAGGTCGGCACCAAAGGTCTCGACATGATGTACCGGACCTGCACGATCCAGGTGAACCTCGACTTCGAGAGCGAAGCCGACATGCGCCGCAAGATGCAGGTGTCGCTGAAGCTGCAGCCGCTGTCGACGGCGCTGTTTGCCAACTCGCCCTTCACCGAAAGCCGGCCGAACGGCTTGCAGAGCTGGCGCGGCGAGATCTGGCGCGACACCGACAATCAGCGCTCCGGCCTGCTCGAATTCTGCTTCTCGCCCGATTTCGGCTTTGCCGACTATGTCGAATGGGCGCTCGACGTGCCTATGTATTTCGTCATCCGCGACGGCCAATACCATGACATGACGCACATCACCTTCCGCCAGTTCATGACGGGCGCCGCCCGCAACGAATTGCCGGACGGGCTGCCGACGATGGGCGATTGGGCGAACCATCTGTCGACGCTGTTCCCGGACGTGCGGCTGAAGCGCTTTCTCGAAATGCGCGGCGCCGATGGCGGGCCGTGGCGGCGCATCTGCGCGCTGCCGGCCTTCTGGGTCGGGCTGCTCTACGATGCGGCGGCGCTCGACGCCGCCAAGGCACTGACCTCGAGCTGGAGCTACGACGAAGTGCTGGCAATGCGCAACGCGGTGCCGGAACAGGGCATTTCGGCGCCCTTCCGCAACACGACGTTGCGCGAGATCGCCCGCGACGTGCTCGTCATCTCGCGCATGGGACTGAAGAACCGCGGCCGCAAGAACCGCGACGGCTATGACGAGACCTCGTTCCTCAACACGCTGGACGAGGTCGTCGCGCGCGGCACGACCAGCGCCGAAGAGATGCTCTCGGCCTACCACACACGCTGGGGCGGCTCGATCGAGCCGGTGTTCATGGAATACGCGTATTAACGCTTCGCTATCGGCTTGGCCGATGGTCCGGCAAATTCGCTTCAATCAGTGATGGAAACGAACTAGGCTTCTCCAACGAGGATTTTCCCGGAGGAGAAAACAATGCCTTCCTTGTTCGATATTCTGGCACAGGCCCAGAACGGCAACGGCATGCAGGCGCTGGCCCAGCAGTTCGGGCTGTCGCAGCAGCAGACGCAGGCGGCGGTCGCGGCGCTGCTGCCGGCCTTTTCGCAGGGCCTGAAGCGCAATACGTCCGATCCTTATGGACTCGGCTCCTTCATGACGGCGATGGCCAGCGGCCAGCACGCCAAATATTTCGAGGATGCAAGCCGGGCCTTCTCGCCGCAGGGCCTCGATGAAGGCAACGGCATTCTCGGCCATTTGTTCGGCTCGAAGGACCTGTCGCGGGCCGTCGCCAGCCAGGCCGCCCAGGCGAGCGGCGTCAGCCAGCAGGTCCTGCAGCAGATGCTGCCGGCAATCGCCTCGATGATGATGGGCGGGCTGTTCAAGCAGACCACCAACCAGCTGGGCGGACAGATGCATGCGGCAGGCAGTGGCGGCAATCCGCTTGGCGAGCTCATCGAGCAGATGATGCGGCAGGCGGGCGGCGCCCAGGCGCCGGCCCCTCAGCCTGCAGGCCCCACGGATAACCCGCTCGGCAAGATGCTGCAGGACATGTTCGGCGGGCAGCAGCCGCAACAGACGCAGAGCCCTTACGGCGACAACCCGCTCGGCAAAGTGCTGCAGGACATGTTCGGCGGCGGGCAGCAGCCGCAAAGCCAGCCGCAGCAGACACAGAGCCCTTATGGTGACAATCCGCTCGGCAAAGTACTGCAGGATATGTTCGGCGGCGGCGTACCACAGCCGCAGCAGCCGCAGAACCAGCCCCAGCAAACACAGAACCCTTATGGTGACAATCCGCTCGGCAAAGTACTGCAGGACATGTTCGGCGGTGGCGCACCGCAGTCTCAGCCGCGTCAGGCGCCGCAGCAGCCCCAGGCGCCGCAGCCGCAGGCCAATCCGAGCGGCAGGCCGAGAAATCCGTTCGACGACCTGTTCGGCAAGATGTTCGAGACGGGCGCCCAGCAGCGCGACGACTACCAGAAAGGCATGGAGTCGATCTTCGACCAGTTCAAGCAGGGCATGGGCCGGCGGTAGAACCTGTTCCATCCCGATAAAAATCGCGATGGGGCTCTGTCAGTGCCGCCCAAAAAGAAAGCCCGGTCCTGGGAGGACCGGGCAGCGCGCAGGCTGGCCGGGGGGATCCGGCAGGGAGTGGGGAGCCTGCGTAACTTGGTGGCGTCGTGCCTCAAAAAGGTTCAACGCGCCCGAACGACGAAATCACGCGATCACACCACCTTGCGGGCAAGATCCTCGATCGTTTCGGCGCGCTCGACCGCGATGACGCGAAGCCGTTCGGTAGGATCGCGGCCAAAGGGCACACCGACAGCGACGTGCAGGTCGGCGCGGGTCAGGCCGATGTCGGCGAGCTCGGCATCCGACATCTCGCCGAGGCGATAAAAGGCGCGGCGGTTTTTCCAGGCGCGGTAAACATTGGCAGCGGCATTGGCCACGCGCGTCGCAACGGCCGGACGCGAAGTGATGCGCGAGGTCTCGGTAGCGAAATCAAACGTAGCCATGTCGGTCTCCTTCACATTCGAACGGGCGAAACCGGTCGATCGGGCGCTGGCGACAGCGGCCGTTCCGGCTTCGATTCACATGCCTTCATGTGGACAATCGGAATTTGCCATGGCGCGATTGATTAATCCAACGAATGTTTCTAATCTTTAGCATCAGCATCAATGATGGATTAGGCCAATGAAAGCGCCGCTCGATCTCGATCAGTTGCAGACCTTCATCTCGATTGTCGACACCGGCAGCTTTACCCGCGCGGCGGAAGCGGTGCATCGGACCCAGTCTGCGGTGTCGATGCAGATGCGGCGGCTGGAGGAACGGATCGGCAAGCCGCTGTTCGAAAAAGACGGCCGCACCAACAGGCTGACCGAGGAGGGCGACCGGCTGCTCTCCTACGCAAGGCGGCTGCTTTATCTCAACAAGGAAACACTGGCCGCATTCGACGACCGCCGGCTCGAAGGCACCATCCGCATCGGCACGCCGGATGACTATGCCGATCGCTTCCTGCCCGAGATCATGGCGCGGTTTGCCCGTTCCAACCCGCATGTCGAACTGACCGTTATCTGCGAGCCGACGCCGGGACTGGTCGAACACATCAAGCGCGGCAATCTCGACCTGGCACTGGTGACGCACAACGACGCGCGCGGCCAGTCGGAAGTGGTGCGGCGCGAACCGCTGTTGTGGGTCACCTCGGCCAACCACGCGACGCATGAGCAGCCGATCCTGCCGATGGCCTTCGGCCGGCCGAACTGCATCTGGCGGCGCGCCGCCGCCGACGTGCTCGACCAGCAGAACCGCGACTACCGCATCCTGTTCACCAGCTTCTCGGCTACAGTCATCGCCGCGGCGGTGCTTTCCGGCCTGGCGATCTCGGTGCTGCCGGAATGCGCGCTCAGGCCCGGCATGCGGGTGCTGGGCGAGGCCGACGGTTTCGGCGCCCTGCCCGATTGCCGCATCGGCATCATGCGCGGCCAGACCTCGCGGCCGGAGATCGTCGATGCGCTCGCGCGCCACATTTCGGAAAGCCTGGACAACATTTCCGTGCCGCTTGGCGAAGAGACCGGGACGTTCGATTTCGCCGCGCTAGCCTTCGCCAAGATGAAGCGGACCAAGCCGAACCAGATCCTGCCGGGCTGGTGAGGGATTGCAATTGGGGCAGACATCGAACACGGCCGCCTTGACGGCGGCCAACAACCGTCCCCCAATCTGCCGATGAGCGACGCAGCATCCGAATCACGCACCAACGCCACCGAATACACGGTGAGCGAGATTTCCGGCGCGCTGAAGCGCACGGTCGAGGACGTCTTCGGCAATGTGCGGGTGCGCGGCGAGATTTCCGGCTATCGCGGACCGCATTCCTCCGGCCATGCCTATTTCTGCCTGAAGGACGATCGCGCGCGGCTCGACGCCGTGGTGTGGAAGACCGCGATGAGCCGGCTGAAATTCCGTCCCGAGGAAGGCATGGAGGTGATCGCCACCGGCCGGCTGACCACCTATCCCGGAAAGTCCACCTACCAGATCGTCATCGACAATCTCGAGCCGGCCGGTGCCGGTGCGCTGATGGCGCTGCTTGACGAGCGCAAGCGCCGGCTGCAGGCCGAAGGCCTGTTCGACGCGGCGCGCAAGCGGCGTCTGCCATTCATGCCGCGCGTCATCGGCGTCGTCACCTCGCCGACAGGCGCCGTCATCCGCGACATCATCCACCGCATCAAGGACCGGTTTCCGCTGCACGTGCTGGTCTGGCCGGTGCGGGTGCAGGGCGAGACGGCTGGTGCGGAAGTGACCGCTGCCGTCAACGGCTTCAACGCACTGCCATGGGACGGCGCCATCGCACGGCCCGACCTGTTGATCGTGGCGCGCGGCGGCGGCAGCCTGGAGGATCTGTGGGGCTTCAACGACGAAGCGCTCGCCCGGGCCGTCGCCGCATCGGGCATTCCGGTGATTTCCGCCGTCGGCCACGAGACCGACTGGACGCTGGTCGATCTGGCGGCGGATGTGCGGGCGCCGACGCCGACAGGCGCCGCCGAGATCGCCGTGCCGGTCAAGGTCGACCTCGAAGCGACGCTTGCCGGCCTTGGCGCGCGGTTGAAGACCGCACTGTCGCGCAATTTCGAACGAAAGCGGCAGGCGGCGCGCGCAGCCGCCCGGGCGCTGCCCTCGCCCGACCAGTTGCTGGCGCTGCCGCGGCGGCGCTTCGACGAGGCGACGAGCCGGCTCGGCCGGGCGCTGTCGGTCAGCGTCGAGCGCAAGCGGGGCAGGCTTCTGGGGCAGCGGCTGACGCCGGCGACTTTGTCGCGACGCATGAACGAAGCGCGCACGCTGACCCGCCGCGACCTTGCCCGTGCGCAAGCGGCGTTCTTCGCCATCGTGCGCGAGCGTCGGGCGCGGTTTTCACGCACGGCGACGAGACTGTCACCGGCGCCGATCGCCAGACGGCAGAAACTGCAAGGCGATGCCCTGCTGGCACTGACACGGCGGCAGGACCAGGCGATTTCGCGGCGGCTGGACCGGCTGCGTGGAAAGCTGACGCAGGCCGACCGGCTGCTGGCGACGCTCTCGCACAAGGCCGTGCTGGCGCGAGGCTTCGCGCTGGTCAAGGATGCGGACGGCGCGGTGATCAAGCATGCGGCGGAAGTCGCGTCGGGAATGGCGCTTTCGCTGGAGTTCGCCGACGGCACCGCCGATGCAGTCGCCATCAGTGGCACGGCGCGGCCGAAGACGGTTGCCAAGCCCGCGGCCAAGCTCAAGGCGCCGGGCGGCCAAGGTTCGCTTTTCTGAGGAAGAAATGACCGACCCGCATCTTGCGACGCCCTCGGGCAAACTGCGCGCCCGTGCCTTCGCCATCCCATTCGAGGGCACGCCAGGCCGCTTCAATGCCATCACCGATGTGCCTGGCGTGACGGTCGGCTATACCACGCTGATCTCGGGGGATGGGCCGCTCGTCGTCGGCAAGGGTCCGGTACGCACCGGCGTGACCGCGATCCTGCCACGGCCCAGAGACGAGTTGGCCGTCCCTGCGTTTGCGGGCGTGTTCAGCGCCAATGGCAATGGCGAACTGACCGGCTCGCATCTGATAGAGGAGCTCGGAGGGTTCAATCTTCCCATCACCATCACCAACACGCATTCCTGCGGCGTCAGCCGCGACGCAACGCTGCGCTGGATGCAGACGGTGCTGCCGCGAGCGCTCGACAGCGCCTGGGCGCTGCCGGTGGCGGGCGAGACCTATGATGGCTTCCTCAACGATATCAACGGCTATCATGTGAGCTTCGAGCACGTGTTTTCCGCGCTCGAAACGGCTGAAACCGGGCCGCTCGAAGAGGGTAGCGTCGGCGGCGGCACCGGCATGATTACCTTCGGCTTCAAGGCGGGATCGGGCACATCCTCGCGCAGCGTCGACTGGAACGGAGAGCGTTTTACGATCGGCTGCTTCGTCCAGTCGAATTTCGGTGCGCGGCGAAACCTCGTGATCCGTGGCATCAGGGCTGGAGCGGAACTCGCCGAACCGGCGATCCGGGACAACACGCCGCGAGCGGAAAAGAGCTCGATCATCGCGATCGTCGCCACCGACGCGCCATTCATGCCGCATCAGTTGAAACGGCTGGCGAAACGCGTGCCGCTCGGCGTCGCGCTGACCGGCGGCTATGGATATAATTCATCCGGCGATATTTTTCTGGCCTTCAGCACGGCCAATGCCGATGCGGCGCGCGGCGCGGCCGGCAAATTGGCCAGCGCCGGTTACATACCGGATGCCGACATCAATCCGTTCTTCGACGCCGTCGTTCAGAGCGTGGAGGAAGCAATCCTCAACGCGCTGGTCGCCAATGAAGACATGACCGGGCGCGACGGCAATTTCGTGCCGGCGTTGCCTAAAACATGGCTCCAAGAGAGATTTGTCAAAGCTGCGCGGCGATAAGACCGCGCAACTGCATCAGACAGGCAATGTTCGCCCGGCAGGTTTTGCCGTCAGCCGGCGGGCTTATTCGAATGCCGCTCGTCCTGCTCGGCCTCGGCCGCTTCTTCGAGCCTTGAAGCAATGAGCTCCTGAATGTCGCCGACCTCTTCCTGGATATCCTCCAGGGGTATGCCGGCTTCGGCGGCCTTGGCCGCACATTCCCTGGCGAGGGTCTCGGCCTGCTTCTCGATTCTGGCTGGCGAGGGCTGGCAGTGGACTTTTTCGCCAATCCACCCGCGCAAGAACTCGATCGCGTGTTCACTCATACTGCTGTTTCCCTAGCGGCTATGCCGGTTGGTAATCATAAACGTCGGCATCTTCGAAAAGATGCGTGCTGCCATTCGAGCCGAGTCGGCTTCGCCCGGCAAGCCGAACTTGTCCGAGGTCCACAGAGCCGAAGGGAATGGAGGGTTCAAGGAGCACGTTCTAGTTCTTGAGGACTGATTCTCTCGAGGAAACTTTCGACCCGCGCTATTGTTTCTATTTGCTTTTTTTCGGTTTTCAAGCCGTTTTAGATCACAATAGATGTCACAATAGCTAGCACATTTACCGCGCTCTCGCTGGCACGACATAAAAGGCGAGCCGTCAAAGCCGCCGCTATATAGTGACAAGCATTTGCAATGTCGACTCTGCTCGCGGTCCTGCTTCTTTCCGCCGCGCTTGCTGGGAGATATGTGGTGTGACGGGCCTTGCAGTGCAAGCTGCCGAGCGCCTCATGCAAGGCATGCAACAGCGTCTTGTGGAACCCTGAAGTGCTTGTCTCAGGGCGGCTCTCTACCGCTGGCGATAAAGGATCATGCCGGCATGATAGAGGACGCCTTCGACGAACTCACCATCCGCGGTGAAGCCCGTATCGTCCCAGTATTCTATGTGATTGCCCTGCACTTCATAGCGTCCCCGATAGGCGCTCTCGCGGTCACCGCGCGCTTCGTCATGACGGCCGTTCGGCAGGAGTTCGTGCCTGATATGGCGATCCTCGGTGACCCACATTCCGACATAGGGGTGATCTTGGTGCGTCATTGGTTGCTCCGCAAGAATTGGAGTTGAAGGAAGGGTCAGGCCGGTTGGAGCTACTGCGACGGCAATACCCGTAAGCACTGCGGCCAAAGTGGATCGCATCAATGCGCCGCCTTCGTCGGGCGCACGACGATCTCGTTGACGTCGACATCGTCGGGCTGTTCGATTGCGTAGCGCACTGCCCTGGCGATGGCATCGGGTTGCAGCGCAATAGCACGCCAGGTTTTCATGGCGGCGGCAGCGGCTTCGTCGGAGATCGTCTTCGCCAGCTCGCTTTCCACCACGCCAGGATGAATGCAGGTTACGCGGATATCGTCACTCTCCTGGCGGAGCCCATCGGAAATCGCGCGGACAGCGTATTTCGTTGCGCAATAAACGGCAGCCGTGGGCGAGACGGCCAGCGCGCCGATGGAACCGATATTGATGATATGCCCGGAACCACGTGCCGTCATCTCGGGCAGGACCGCCGCGATGCCGTACAGAACACCCTTGATGTTGACGTCCACCATCAGCTCCCACTCGTCGACCTTCATGGCTGCCATGGCCGACAGCGGCATGACGCTCGCATTGTTGACGATGACATCGACCTGGCCCCATTCGGCCCGGGCGGCATCGGCGAATGCTGCGACATCCTCCCTTCTGGTGACGTCCAGCGCTCGCACGCGAACTGTTCCACCAGCTGCCTCGATTTCGGCCGCAAGCGCTTCAAGGCGGTCGGTGCGGCGTGCGCCGAGCATCAGCTTCGCACCTGCCACGCCAAGTTCGCGGGCAATGCCAGCGCCGATGCCGCTGGAGGCACCGGTGATCAGAACAACTTTGTTCATGGTCCTCGAGATGATCCTTTTGGTTCTGTGATTATTTTCACGACGTGAAGGGTGGCGCATGGGTGAGCTCCCGCAGTGCGCCGACCCTATTGGGACTCACTGGGCGGTGTAGCCGCCATCGACCAGAAGCAAGGCCCCGGTGATGAAGCTGGACGCCGGCGAGGCAAGAAAGGCGATGGCCTCGGCAACTTCTTGCGGCTGGCCGATCCGGCCGATCGGATGCGCATCGCCGAAGCTGCGCAGCATCTCCCGGCCATTTTCCACCACGCCTTCCATGATGTCGGTTTCGATCACGCCAGGGGCAACGGCGTTGCAGCGAATGCGCATGCGCCCATATTCGATCGCGATCACCTTGGTCAGCTGTGCGACAGCCGCCTTGGAGGAGGCATAGGCCGCCTGCGTCTCGAAGGCCGCGACGGCCGAGATCGACGAGACATTGACGATCGAGCCGCCACCGCCGGCGACCATCAATTCCACTGCGGCCCGGGCGGTGACAAAGCTGCCGCGCGCATTGATCTGCAGAATGCGGTCATAGTCGTCGACCGAGGTCTCCGTCAGACGTTTGTTGAGCGTGCGACCGGCATTGTTCACGACGATGTCCAGTCGTCCGAAGCGCTTCGCCGCGAGTTCGACCGAGCGTCTGGCCAGATCCTCGTCGGCGACATCGCCGACCAGGGTTGCCACGTCCTCGGCTTCCAATTCGCGTACGCTGTCGCTGAGATCGCTTGCCACGATCCGGGCGCCCCGCGCCCGCAGCAGTTCCGCCGCGCAGCGGCCGATGCCGCGTGCCGCGCCCGTCACGAGGGCGACTTTTCCATCCAGGTCCCAAGAAGAAGGGAGTGATGTCATGGGATATCTCCTTTGTCGACCGGCTTCGGCTTGGATCGGGAGGATCAAGCCTTCTTGCCGTTGCGACAGAGATAGAGCCATGGCATTGTCGCGATAACCCGCCCGCCGTTAACCTCGATGGTAAGTTTTACTAACCAATGGACATCGATCTCAATGCAATTGCCGTCTTCGTCGCGGTGGCCGAGGAACGCAATTTTCGCGCTGCGGCAGACCGGCTGGGCGTGACGCGCTCAGCGGTCAGCCAGAGCATCCTCAGGCTTGAACAGCGCCTTGGCATCGCATTACTGCAGCGCACGACACGCAGCGTTAACCTGACCGAAGCGGGCGAGCGCCTGCTGGCGAGCGTCGCACCGGCGATAGCCGATGTGAACGCGGCAGTCGAAGCCATCACGGAGTTTCTGGACCGCCCGCGCGGCCGCCTGCGGATCGCGGTTTCGTCGATCGCCGAGGCCTTTCTGTCAGGACCGTTGCTGGCGTCCTTTGCAGAAAAGTTTCCCGAGGTGCATCTGGATATTGTGGTCACCGACGAGGAATTCGACATCGTTGCCGAAGGCTATGATGCGGGAGTAAGGCTCGGCGAAGTGATCGAGCAGGATATGATTGCCGTGCCGGTGTCGGGCGATCAGCGACAGATGGCCGTCTGCGCCCCGCGCTATCTCGAAAAGTTCGGAGCACCCGCCCATCCGCGCGAGCTTGTGGCTCATCGCTGTATCGGCTGGCGGCCGGCGCCGGGAGTTTCGCCCTATCGGTGGGAGTTTGGCGAGGACGGGCGCGAGTTCGACGTGGCGGTTGCGCCCGAGATCACCACCAACGACATGTGGCTGATGATCCGGCTGGCCGTTGCTGGCGCCGGGATCACGTTTGGCATGGCGGACACATTCCGCCCCTGGATCGACCGCGGCGAGCTCGTGCCAATCCTCGACGGCTATTTTCCGCCGTTTGCCGGCTTCTATCTTTATTTTCCCAGCCGACGGAATATCGCGCCGAAGCTGAGAGCCCTCGTGGATCACCTGCGCGGTGCGCGTCAGGCGGGATCGCAGGTGACCGCGCCAGGATCGTAAAGATCGCTTGGCGCTATTGGTCAGAAACCCTGGCTGAAAGCTGAATGGTACCGTTGGCTGGGATCGAACCAGCGACCTCCGGATCCACAATCCGGCGCTCTAACCATCTGAGCTACAACGGCACGCTTGCCCGAGCGAGATCCAGACGGAACGTTCATTCTCCGGGACCCGCTCTGTCGTTCGGCGATGCGTCCATACGGGCTATCGGAGTTTAATTCAAGGCTTTTGGCAAAGCAAAGGATCGCTCCGGCATCGCGTCATTTTTCGCCGGACAAAGAAAAGGCCGGCGGGAGGAGGTGCCGGCCTTTTCCTGTTACGAGCCAGCGGGAGGAGGTGCTGGCTGGTTATCCCGGTGAGCAGAGGGAGGAGGTTCCACCCGCCGGGTATTCGCTTAAACCACTATATCGCACACCTATTTGTCTGACGAAATGCGACCTTTTGATGCATCGTCAAACTGTGTGCAAATATTAGGCGATCTTAATTTCTTTCACGGCCTTCTCGAAGGCGGTCTTGATCGGCTTGGATACGTCCTCGGCCGCCTTGGCAGCAACCGCCTGGAAGTCCTTGGCCTGCTCGACGGTCATTTCGACGCGCTTGCGCAGGAAAGCAGTCTGCAACTCAACGACTTCCGACAGCGACTTGGCGCCGATCAGCGCTTCGAAATGCGAGAAGCCAGCTTCGGCATTGGCGCGCAGGGCGGCAATGGTCTTGAGCGACAGGTCGCTGGACACGGTCTTGGCGGTCTCGTAGGTCGATTCCAGAGCCTTCTGGGTCTCCTCGGCGCCGGTCTTCAGCTTGGCATAGGCCTCTTTCGACTGCTCGACGCCCTTTTCGGCGAAGGCGCGCATCTGGTCGGTGGCCTTGGAAGCGTCGAAGCTCGGGAATTCAACGTTTTCGATCGTGTCAGTCTTGGTCCTTGACATTTTCCATCCTTTTCAGCGCAGCGGCTTTGACAGAAAGCCGTCTCGTTCATCTATCATGGCAACATAAAGGCAAATTTTGTGCATTGCAACATGTTTGTTGCATCGCACCATAAATTATTTGTCTCGCGGCGTTAACCACGCGCCTAGAGATTCCATTGGTTGCACGCTATGACTTGTGGACCTTCGCGCCGTCGGCTTTTATTAACAAAGCGTTAACCGCAAATTGCCCGCTCTGTGAGGGTCCCCAAGCGCATGCCGGCTGAAAACTACTCCTTCCTCGATGTCGCCGTGCTCGACGCGGTCCGCCTGCGCTTCGCCGCCGGCGACGCGATCGCCATTTTGTCGGCAGATCTCGAGCAGGTGATCTGGGCCAACGGCCCCGGCGCGGCGGTATTCGGCTATCCCGACATCGGCGCGATCATCGGCGCCTCGGCAGGTTTGCCGCTGATCGCCAGGCGCCAGATCATGGCGACCAGCGGTTTTCCGCAGATCGGCCTCGACCGTGCCATCACGGTCCGGCTGGCGACCGGCCTGACCAGCCGCGCGGTCGGCTTCCTGGCCAGCGCGGTGACCATGCCCGATGGCGAGGAAGCCATCGTGCTGGCGCTACCGGCGGCGCAGACCGGCTCGCGCAGCGCGGCCGAGATCGCCGATCGCGCCATCGGTGGCTTTACCGAAGACGGCCACTACATCGCCTTTGTCGACGCCAAGGGCAATATCGACGCCGCCTCGGACGGCTTTTCGGCGCTCGGTATCCGGCCCGAGACGCTGGCCGCGCTTGTCGCCGACGTGGCGAACGAGAGCGACCGCATCGTCAAGCGCCTGGTTCCGGGGGGATCCCGTTCCTATCCGGCGGGCCTTGCCCGGCTGACGGACGAGCGGCACCTGCTGGTGGTGATCGACGAGGACCGGCTTGACGGCGAGGCCCCTGCTGGCGAGCGTGCCGGCGCGGAAACCGAGCCAGCAGCGGCACCGAGCGGTGGCGATCTTCCCCAGCCAACGGATCAGGACAACGAGCAGCCAATCGGCAGCACCGGCGCGGCGGAAATCGACCCTGCAGCGATCGAAGGCACCTCCGCATCGGCGGAGCACGAACCTGTCGACGCGGCCGACAATCACCGCACGGTTGGCGAAGCGCCGACGCTGCATGACCATTGGTACTTCAATGCCGGCGACGACGCGCAGGGCCTGCCCGGGACAGCTGCGTCCGGCAAAGTCGAGACCAGCCCGGACGCTTCGCAGGCCGGCGCGGATAGTTCGCCGGAAAGCGCCGCAAAAGCCACCAAAGCCGCCTCCCCGGCCGAACACCGCGGTTCGGCGATCGATCGCACGGCGGCACCCATGCGTTTCGTCTGGCGTACCGACGCGGAGGGCCGGTTCAGCGCCCTGTCGCCGGAATTTGCCGAGCTCGTCGGCAAGCCGGCCGCCGACGTCATCGGCCGCCGCTTCGAGGATGTTTCGGCCGCCTATGGCCTCGATGCTTCTGGCGAGATTGCCGGCCTGCTCGAACGGCGCGACACCTGGTCCGGCCGCTCCGTGCTGTGGCCGGTCGCCGGCACCGATCGGAAGATACCCGTCGATCTGGCGGCCCTCCCGGTTTACAGCCGCAGCCGCGTTTTCGAAGGTTTTCGCGGTTTCGGCGTTGCCCGCAGCGGCGATGCGGTGGTCGATCCGGACGCGGCCGGCATGGCCCTTGTCGCCGAGGAGATACCTGCCGAGACCATCGGGCCGGAAGCCGTCGAACCTCTCCCCGAGACACCGAAACCCGCCGATCCGTTCAGGGGCGAAGTGCCGGCATTGACCATCGTGCCAAAGCCCGAGCGGCGCTTTGCCGACAAGGTGATCCGGCTGGCCGAGCACCGGCAGCCGGCCAACGACAAGGGCCTGTCGACGCTGGAACGCAGCGCGTTTCGAGAGATTGGCGAGCGTCTCAAGAAGGACAGCACCCCGGCCGAAGAACAGCCCAGCGCCGGAAGGCCGAAGCCGGTTGCGACCAAAGTCGAGGCAGCCGGCAAGGCCGACGAGCCAAAGCTGAAAGAAGCCGGCCCGACGGACAAGGGTGAGATGCCGGCGCAAGGTCCGGAAAGCGGGGCGGCTGCCGCCGAACCGCCCGAGGCCGATGCCGAAGACCAGAAGGATCTTGCCCGGCTCGACGGCGAGCAGCCTGATGAGGCGGTAGCCGAGGCGCAAGCCAGCGAACCCGTCACACGCCCTGTTTCCGGATCGCTGCTCGACTATGCCGACCGCGAACCAAGCGATGAAGCGCAGGAAGGCGTTGAGCCCAGCACGAACCGTCGAACGATCGTCGCCGAAGCGCCGCAGGATGGCAACGACGACAGCATGACAGCCGAAGATTTCCGTGACGCCGAGGACAGCGAGGATTGGTCCGAAGACAGCGCAGCCGACGTTGCCGGCCAGGTGCCGCCCAGCGAGCGGCCGCAGGCACCACCGCTCAAACTCGACGGCTTCGTGCCGTCGGCGTTTGCCGGAGAGGACAACAAGGGGCCGGATACCTCGATCCTCGGCAAGCTGCCAGTGCCGGTGCTTATCCATTCCGGCGACCAGCTGCATTACGCGAACGACGAATTCCTCGGCTTGACCGGCTATGCGACGCTCAATGCCCTGGACGAGGCCGGCGGGCTCGGCGCGCTGTTTGCCGACCCTTATGCCGACGACGGCAGTTCGGACGGCGGCGACCGCTCATTACGGCTGAAGACGCGCGACGGTCAGGAGTTTCCGATCGACGCGATTTTACGCTCCGTCCCCTGGGGAAACGGCAAGGCACTGATGCTGGTCGTACGCCGTTCCGGCGACGACGAGGCAGCAGCCATTCCACGTGGCGCCGCCGACGACCAAACGCAGCCGGATGTTTCCGAGCTCAAGGCACGCATTGCCGAGATGCGCACCATCATCGACACCGCCACCGACGGCGTCGTGCTGATCGGCCGTAACGGAACGATCCGTTCAATTAGCCGTCCGGCGGAGGCGCTGTTCGGCTTCGACAGCGACGAGGTGACCGGCAAACAGTTCGTCTCGCTGTTTGCGATCGAAAGCCAGCGCGCGGCGCGTGACTATCTCGAGGGGTTGTCGGAGCCCGGCGTTGCGAGTGTGATGAACGATGGCCGCGAGGTGATCGGACGCGAGGCGCAGGGGCGCTTCATTCCGCTGTTCATGACCATCGGCAGGCTGCCCAACGACAGCGGCTTCTGCGCGGTGGTGCGGGACATCACCCAGTGGAAGCGGGCCGAAGAGGACCTGACCCAGGCGCGCGCGGTCGCCGAGCGCGCCTCGTCGCAGAAGACCGATTTTCTGGCCCGCATCAGCCACGAGATCCGCACGCCGCTCAACGCCATCATCGGCTTTTCCGAGCTGATGGTCGACGAGAAATTCGGGCCGGTGGCCAATGACCGCTATCGCGATTATCTGCGCGACATCAACCGTTCGGGCAACCACGTGCTCGATCTGGTCAACGACCTGCTCGACATTTCGAAAATCGAGGCCGGCCAGCAGGAGATGGCCTATGAGGCGGTGTCGCTCAACGACACACTGGCCGAGACCGTGGCGATGATGCAGCCGCAAGCCAACCGGGAGCGCGTCATCATCCGCTCCAGCTTCGCCTCGCGGCTGCCGGAAGTGGTGGCCGATCTGCGCAGTGTGCGGCAGATCGCGCTCAACATCCTGTCGAACGCCGTCCGCTACACGCAGGCCGGCGGCCAGGTGATCGTGTCGACGGCCTACGAGATCTCCGGCGATGTCGTCATGCGCGTGCGCGATACCGGCATAGGCATGAGCCAGTCCGAGATCGAGCAGGCACTGAAGCCGTTCAAGCAGATCAATGCGCTGAAGCGCGGCCGCGGCGATGGCACCGGTCTCGGGCTGCCGTTGACCAAGGCGATGGTCGAAGCGAACCGTGCCCGGTTCACCATCAATTCGACGCCCGGCGAGGGAACCCTGGTCGAAGTCGCCTTTCCCTCGACCCGCGTGCTCGCCGGTTAGCTATAGCGGTGCAAAGAAAAAAGGCGTCCAACAGGACGCCTTGAATGATAGAATTGCTGTCACAACGGGGCTTGAGCGAATCAGATCCTCTCGGGGCTAAGAGGAACGGGATTTCTCCCTCAAGTTACGCACGACTATCGATGCCGGGCCTTAACAAAACCTTACCGCCACGCCGGAAAGTTTACCAATGTGTACCACGCATGAAATCTAGGTAAATTCCGAAGAGATAATTTGTTAACGATACCGGAGACCTCAAAACGGCTCCGACCTTGGACCCCGGGATCAGTCGGCGAGCTGCGGCAGGTTGCGGAACAGCTCGAGCGCTTCGGGATTGGCGAGCGCTTCCTTGTTCTTGATGGCGCGGCCATGCACCATGTCGCGTACCGCGAGCTCGGTGATCTTGCCGGATTTGGTTCGCGGAATATCGCTGACGGCGATGATCTTGGCCGGCACGTGGCGCGGGCTCGCCCCGGTGCGGATTTTCGCGCGGATGCGTTTTTCCAGCTCGCCATCGAGCTCGACGCCGGCCGCCAGCCGCACGAACAGCACGACGCGAACGTCATTGTCGAAATCCTGGCCGATGCACAGCGCTTCGAGGATTTCCGGCATTTGCTCGACCTGATTGTAGATCTCCGCCGTGCCGATCCTGACACCGCCCGGATTGAGCGTGGCGTCGGAACGGCCATGGATGATCAGGCCGCCGTGGGCGGTCCATTCGGCGAAATCGCCGTGGCACCAGACATTGTCGAAACGTTCGAAATAGGCGGCTTTGTATTTCCTGCCGTCAGGGTCGTTCCAGAATCCGATCGGCATCGCCGGAAACGCCTTGGTGCAGACGAGCTCGCCCTTCTCCTGGCGGAGCGGCCGGCCGTCATCGTCCCAGACATCGACGGCAAGACCGAGCCCGGGCCCCTGGATCTCGCCGGTCCATACCGGTTCGATCGGCACGCCGAGCACGAAGCAGGAGACGATATCGGTGCCGCCGGAAATCGAAGCCAGATGCACGTCCTTCTTGATGCCTTCATAGACGAAGCGGAAATCTTCCGGCGATAGCGGCGAGCCGGTCGAGGAGATGGTGCGCACGCTGGAAAGATCATGCGTGCGGATCGGCTTGAGGCCGGCCTTGCGCACGGAATCGATGAATTTGGCCGAGGTGCCGAAATAGGTCATCTTTTCGGCATCGGCGAAGTCGAACAGCGCATTGCCGTCCGGGTAGAACGGCGAGCCGTCGTAGAGCAGCAAGGTGGCGCCCGATGCCAGGCCCGACACCAGCCAGTTCCACATCATCCAGCCGCAGGTGGTGAAGTAGAAGAAGCGGTCGCCGTCGAGCAGGCCGGCATGCAGCCGTTCTTCCTTGACGTGCTGGATCAGCGTTCCGCCGGCCGAATGGACAATGCATTTGGGAATGCCGGTCGTGCCCGATGAAAACAGGATGTACAGCGGATGCGAAAACGGCAGCCTCTCGTAGCTGATAGGCCTGGCGGCAAAGGGTGACAGCGCCTCTTCCAGCGCAGCCGCCTTGCCGATGGTCGCCGCGACGTCGGTCGAGGTGCCGAGATAGTCGACAATGAGGACTTTGCGGACGGTGGCGAGCTTGCCCGCCACGGCCGCGATCTTGTCGGCGACTTCGATCGCCTTGCCATTGTACCAGTAGCCGTCCGGCGCGATGAATATGACCGGCTCGATCTGGCCGAACCGGTCGAGAACCCCCTGCTCGCCGAAATCTGGAGAGCAGGACGACCAGACCGCGCCGATCGAGGCGGCCGCCAGCATCGCAGCAACAGTCTCCGGCATGTTGGGCATCATAGCTGCGATGCGGTCGCCCTTCTTCACCTTGAGCGACAGGAAAAGCTGCTGCAAGCGCGAGGTCAGCGCTTGCAGCTCGTTCCAGGACAGCCGCCGCTCGACCTTGTCCTCGCCGCGAAAGACGATTGCGTCGCCAAGGCCGGTTTTCTTGAGGAGATTCTCGGCGAAGTTCAGCTTCGCATCAGGGAAGAAGGTCGCGCCGGGCATCTTGTCGCCATCGACCAGCACGCGTTCGCCCTTGTCGCCGACGATGCCACAAAAGTCCCAGACCAGGCTCCAGAAGGTCTCGCGGTCATCGATCGACCAGCGATGCAGGTCGGTATAGGAGGAGAAAGCCTTGCCGGCCACGCTCGCCGCGGCGTTCATGAAGGCAGTCATCGGCGCCGCGTCGATCTGCTCTTGCGTCGGGATCCAGAGCGGTGCGTCGTCAGCCATCATTGTTTCTCCGCAGGCTGCATCGCTTATGCATATCGCGATGCAGCAGAGCAAGATTTTGTTGGACCGCGCCGGTCAGGGTGTGCGCAAATGCCATCGCCGGGCCATAAAGACTTGAAATGCGTCAGCCGTCGGTTACACCCGTCGGGCGATTTTGTCGGAATGGAAGCATACGGGGCGATATGCCATCACCTTTGATCCGACGCGGAATATGGGCGATCGGCGCGGCCGTCATCGTCATCGCGCTGGTCGTCGCAGCCTTGCCGTTGATCGCCTCGACCCGCATCGTACGCGACCGTATCGCGTGGGAAATGAGCGCCTGGAGCGGTTTTCGGGTAACCATCGACGGCGCGCCGCGCATCGAGGTCTGGCCGAATTTCCGGGCGATCCTGAGCGACGTGACGCTGTCGCAATGGACGGAGACGGATGCGCCGCCCGTGGTCGAGGCCGAACGAGTCGAGGTCGACCTCTCGGCCATGGCGGCGCTGCGTGGCGATGTCGTGTTTTCGACGGCGCGGCTGGTGCGACCGACGATCCGGGTTCAGCGTACCGCGAGCGGGTTTTTCCTGCCTGCGATTCCCAGCGGCGGGCGCATTACGCGTTCGATCGATGCTGCCCGCGCGGTGATCAACACAAATCCCGCCAAGCCGGATCTCGGCAAGCTGCCGACAGATCCGTTCGGCACAGTCGAGTTCAGGGACGGCCGCGTGGTGACTGCCATCGGCGGCAAGGACCAGGAGATATTGAGCAGCCTGAGCGGCCAGGCGAACTGGGCCGCGATGAACAGCAATGCGACGCTGTCGGCGACCGGGATATGGCGCGGCGAAAGCGTTGCCATCGACGCCGCATCGCCGAACCCGCTCGTGCTGTTTGGCGGCGGCACGGCACCGGCCACATTTTCCTTCAAGGCGGCACCGGCCAGTTTTTCGTTCGACGGCCGCGCCAGCATGTCGGAGAACGGCTATTTCGACGGCCAGGCAAAATTCGCCGCACCTTCGCTCCGACGCGTGCTCGAATGGTCGCAGGCCGGCATCGCGCCCGGTGCCGCAATCGGCTCGATCTCGGTTTCAAGCAAGATCACGGCGACAGCCGGGCGGGTCAAATTCGAAAACACGGCCCTGACCCTCGACAACAACCCGGGAATGGGTGCGCTGGACTTCACCTATGGTGAGGCACTGCCGGTGATCTCCGGCACACTTGCCTTCGATACGCTCGACCTCAGATCGTTTCTCTCCGCCTTTACGCCGGTGCCATCCGCCGGCGGCACCGGTCCGGGCGAGATCGACACAAGCTTCGCCGACCGGATCAATCTCGATCTCAGGCTGTCGGCGGCGCATGCCACGGCCGGCGCCATCCAGCTTGCCGACGTCGCTGCCACCGCCCAGGTCAAAAATGGCCTTGCCGTCTTCGACATCTCGGATGCATCCGCCTTTGGCGGCAACGTCCAGAGCAGCGTCCGTTTCGACCGCAAGCCCGCCGGCACGGAAGTCGAGATCCGGCTGCTTGCTTCCGATATCGACGGCGGCGCTTTCGGCACCGCGGCCGGAATGACGCGGCTGGTACCGATCGGCACTGGAACCGTTTCGGTCATCCTCAAGGGGCCTGGCAGAACCTGGGATTCGATTTTCGAAAACGCCAATGGCTCGCTGTCCGCGACGTTCGGCGCGGGTGCGCTGAGCCGGCTTAACCTGCCGGCGTTCCTCAAGCACACCGAACAGGGCGGATTCTTCGCGCTGGACGACGTCTCGGACGGAACGCTGCCGATCGACGGGGCCGAGCTCAAGGCGAGCATTTCGAACGGCGTGGCGCGCATCGACAAGGCCGAGGTGAATTCCGCGCAATACAAGATCTGGCTTTCCGGCATCGCATCCTATGCCGGACGCGGGCTGGCACTGTCCGGCGGCATTGCCCAGCCGAGCCAGGCTGCCACGCAGACGAACGGCCAGGCGCCCAAGCAGTCGTCGTTCTTCGTCGGCGGCACGTGGAGCACGCCGTTCATCTCGCCGATAAGCCGCGGCGTCTCGGGAGAGTAGCGAGCCTTCAACCTCGCTGCGCGGCCCGCTCGTCGCGCTGGCGCTGCACCTCGCGGCGTTTGTTTGCGAGTGAAGCGATGATCACGCCAACTGCGACGACCGCGATCAAGATGGTGCAGGCCGCATTGATTTCCGGCGTCACGCCAAGGCGAACCTGGCTGTAGATCTTCATCGGCAGCGTCGTGGCGCCAGGCCCCGAGGTGAAGCTGGCAATAACCAAATCGTCGAGCGACAGCGTGAAAGCCAGCATCCAGCCGGAGACGATAGCCGGCATGATTACCGGCAGCGTGATCTGGAAGAAGGTCTTCACCGGTGGCGCGCCGAGGTCCATTGCGGCCTCTTCCAGCGAACGGTCGAAAGTGATCAGGCGCGACTGAACCACCACCGCGACGAAGCACATGGTTAGCGTGGTGTGGGCAAGCGTCACCGTGAGAAAGCCGCGGTCGAGGCCGACGGCGACGAAGAGCAGCAGCAGCGACAGGCCGGTGATGACTTCCGGCATGACCAGCGGCGCAAACACCATGCCGGAAAACAGCAGCCGGCCGCGAAAGCGCGTGTAGCGTGTCAAGGTGAGCGCCGCCAGCGTGCCGAGCACAGTTGCCACCGTCGCCGAGATGACGCCGACGCGGGCCGTCACCCAGGTCGCGTCCATCAGACCCCGGTTGTGGAACAGCGACACGTACCATTTCGTCGAGAAGCCGCCCCAGACGGTGACCAGCTTCGACTCGTTGAAAGAGAACACGACGAGCAGGACGATCGGCAGGTAAAGAAAGGCAAAGCCGAGCACGATCGATGTGATGTTGAAGCGGCTCCAGGTCGCGTTCATTGGTCCTGCTCCTGGGCACGCGCCTGGGCTCGCTGGAAGAGCATGATCGGCACGATCAGCAGCAGCAGCAAGATGACGGCGACGGCGGACGACACCGGCCAGTCGCGGTTGGCGAAGAACTCGTTCCACAGCGTCCTGCCGATCATCAGCGTCTGCGAGCCGCCGAGCAGGTCGGGAATGACGAACTCGCCAACGGCGGGAATGAACACCAGAAGGCAGCCGGCGACGACGCCGGGCAGCGACAGCGGAAAGGTGATCTTCCAGAAGGCGCTGGTCGGCGGGCAGCCGAGATCCTTGGCCGCTTCGATCAGTGAATAGTCCATCTTCTCCAAGGACGAATAGAGCGGCAGCACCATGAACGGCAGATAGGAGTAAACGATGCCGATGAAGATCGCCGTATAGGTGTTGAGGATGATCAGCGGCTGGCTGATGATGCCGGTTGCGAGCAGCAGCTGGTTGAGCAGGCCCTCGGGCTTGAGGATGCCAATCCAGGCGTAGACACGGATCAGGAACGAGGTCCAGAACGGCAGGATCACCAGCATCAGCAAGGTCGGGCGGATCGTCGCCGGAGCGCGTGCCATGCCATAGGCGATGGGATAGCCGATCAGCAATGTCAGGACGGTCGAGATGGCGGCGACGATGACGCTCGTCACATAGGCATTGAAATACAGCGCGTCCTGCGTCAGCCAGGTATAGTTGTCGAAATTGAGTGCGCCGAATTCCGAAATAAACCCGGAAATGCCGCTGCGGAAATCAAGCACCGGCGTGTAGGGCGGCATGGCGATCGCCGTCTGCGACAGCGAAATCTTGAAGACGATGATGAAAGGGACGAGAAAGAAGAACAGCAGCCAGAGATAGGGGACGATGATGACGAGCCGGCTAACGAAGGCTGCTCCCAGCCTGACCAAGGCGGATTTGCCGGCAGCGCTTGCCGGAAAGCTTGTTGCGGCGGTGACAGCGGACATGATCAGTCCCTACCGTGTCAGGACGACGCCGGCGTCGGGGCGGAAAGAAACCCAGGCGCGGTCGTTCCAGGTCAGCGGGTCCTCGGTGAGGCGTGCCGCATTCATGGTGCTCGCCCGCACGACCTGACCGTCATCCAGCCTGACGTGATAGACGGTCATGTCGCCGAGATAGGCTATGTCGTAGACCTCGCCCTCGATGGCGTTGACGGCACCGGCCGGTTTCGTGGAGGACACCTTGATCTTCTCCGGCCTGATGGCGAAGGTGACGGATGTTCCGGCGGCCGCACTGCCGGCATTTTCGGTGCGGATGGTGATGCCGTTGCCGGCATCGATGCTCGCACTGCCGGCCTCGCCAGCCGCGATCTTGCCGTCGAACATATTCACATTGCCGACGAAGCCGGCGACGAAGCGGGAACCCGGCGCCTCGTAGACCTCGGCCGGCGTCGCCACCTGCATCACCTCGCCCTTGTCGATGATAGCGATGCGGTCAGCCATCGTCATCGCCTCTTCCTGATCATGAGTGACGACGACGAAGGTGAGGCCGAGGTTCTGCTGCAGGTCCATCAGCTCGAACTGGGTTTCCTCGCGCAACTTCTTGTCCAGCGCACCAAGCGGCTCGTCGAGCAGCAGGACTTTCGGCCGCTTGGCGGCGGAGCGGGCGAGCGCGACGCGCTGGCGCTGGCCACCCGACAATTGGTGCGGTTTGCGCTTGGCGAACTGCTCGAGCTTGACCAGCTTCAGCATCTCGGCGACGCGCTTGTCGATGTCGGCCTTGGCCATGCCTTCCTGCTTGAGGCCGAAGGCGATGTTGTTCTCGACCGTCATATGCGGAAACAAGGCGTAGGACTGGAACATCATGTTGACCGGCCGCCGGTAAGGCGGAATGCCGCGCAGATCCTGGCCATCGAGCAAGATGCGGCCGGCGGTCGGCTCCTCGAAGCCGGCGAGCATCCTGAGCAGCGTCGATTTCCCGCAGCCTGAGGCCCCGAGCAAGGCAAAGAATTCGCGTTCGAAAATGGTCAGCGACAGATTGTTGACCGCTGTGAACTCACCGAATTTCTTGGTGACGTTGTCGAACTGGATGTATGGCTTGGCGTTCGGATCGTTCCATGGCGCGAAATCCCTGCGGATGCTGCCAAGCGATTTCATGTCCCACTCCGTCCTGCTGCTTGCCCCATGAGAAAGCGCCCCGGCAGCCAGCTGCCGGGGCATGGTCAGATTGTTATTGGCCGGTGACGATCTTGGTCCAGGTGCGGGTGATGATGCGCTGGGTCTTGGGATCGTAGGGCGAGACGGTGTAGAGTTTCTGCAAGGTGGCGGCGTCCGGATAGATCGCCGGATCTTCCAGGATCGCCTTGTCGATGAACTGCTGCGAAGCCTTGTTGCCGTTCGCGTAAAGCACATAGTTCGACGATTTGGCGATCACTTCGGGCTTCATCATGTAGTTCAGGAACTCATGCGCTTCGGCGACATGCGGCGCATCGGCCGGGATCGCCATCTGGTCAAACCACATCTGGGCACCTTCCTTCGGCACGGAATAGCCGATCTCGACGCCCTGCTTGGCTTCGTCGGCGCGGTTGCGGGCCTGGAAGACGTCACCCGACCAGCCGACAGCCAGGCAGATGTCGCCATTGGCCAGGGCGTTGATGTATTCGGAAGAGTGGAACTTGCGGATATAGGGCCGGACCTTCAGCAAGGTTTCTTCGGCCTTGGCAATCTCATCGGGCGACGTGCTGTTTGGATCGAGGCCTAGATATTTCAGTGCCGCCGGTATGATGTCGGCCGGCGAATCCAGCACATAGACGCCGCAGTCTTTCAATTTGGCCAGGCTTTCGGGATTGAAGAACACGTCCCAGCTGTCGATCTTGTCGGTGCCGAGTGCTGCCTGCACCTTCTTGATGTTGTAGCCGATGCCAACCGTACCCCACATGTAGTTGATCGAATATTCGTTGCCGGGATCATATTTGGCGGTCCGTTCCATGACCGTGTCCCACATATTTGAAATGTTCGGCAGTTTCGACTTGTCGAGCTTCTGGAACACGCCCGCCTGGATCTGGCGTGCAAGGAAATTGCCGCTGGGCACGACGACATCGTAGCCGCTGCCGCCGGCGAGCAGTTTCGTTTCCAGGATCTCGTTGGAATCGAAAGTGTCGTAGACGACCTTGATGCCGGTTTCCTTGGTGAAGTCGTCGATGATCGAACTGTCGATATAATCCGACCAGTTGAAGACGTTGACGACGCGATCCTCGGCATGTGCGCCCAAGGTAAAAGCTGCCAAAAACGCCGAAGTCGCCGAAAGCCAGAGCGCTTTGCGGATCATGCTATTCTCCTTTGATGAGTGTTCCGTCGCCAGCTCGTCGCGGCGTTCGCGCGGCTGGGCATTTGCTTCAGGGTATTGGGCTTGCAGGCAGGCGACAAGCGGGAATTGCCGGCGCCATTATAGTCCGTCGACGAGCCGACAGTGAAAACTTGGCGTGGCGTTGGTGGTGTTCCGGCGCCGTCGGAAGCTTTCGCTACGGCGCGGGCAGGAAGACGACGATGTTGTCCGGCCTCGATGCGGCCGGCATGGAGACTTGGCAAGATAAGCCTGTCTTGTTGTTGCCGTGATCGCAGCCTGCCCGCGCGGCTGCGACATTGTCAATGGTTCATCTCGCTTTGACGCGTGCGCTGCATCAATTAGGCGACGGCACACCGGTGACGCCCGCTCGCGCGGGCCGCGTCTGACGCTTGAACTCGAGCCCGATGTGGACGAGCAGCGCGGTGACGACGACCGCACCGCCGACGATGGTGCGCGCCGACGGCACCTCGGAATGGATGAGCCAGACCCAGATCGGGCCAAGGATCGGTTCGAACGTGCCGAGTAGCGCCGCGACGGCGGCCGGCACAAGCCGGGCTCCGGTGGCGAAGAAGGCGAGGCCGAGTCCCAGATTGATCACGCCAAAGGCAAAGAGGAAGCCCATATCGTGGCTGGAAACGCCCAGCGTCGACGCCTGCGATGCCGCAAAGGCGGCCGCCAGCATCGTGCCGAGGCAGGTCGCCGGGGTCATGCGCACATGGGCAAAGCGGCGCGTGATGACGGTGGCGATCGAGAACATGACAGCGATAAGGAGTGCCAGCCCGTCGCCGATCGGCGACACCGCGCCATCGAGCGATTCCGACACCATGATGGCGACGCCGGCAATGACGGCAGCAATCGCCACCCAGGTCGCCACGGCCACCCGTTCGCGAAACAGCGCCCAGGCAAACAGCGCTGCCAGAAGCGGCACGCCGGCCTGCATCAGGAGGATGTTGGCGACGGTGGTATAAGCAAGCGCCACGACGAAAGAGGTCGAGGCCGTGGCGAAGCAGAACGCCACCGCAAGACCGGCCAGGCCCATGCCGCGAAACAGCTTCAGCGTGCCACGCCAGCCGTCGCGCCAGACCATGAAGCAGAGCAGGAAGGCGGCGGCCCAGACCGAGCGCCAGAACACCACCGTCCAGCTGTCGCCGGCATCGATGAAACGGGCGATGGTACCGCCGAGGCTCCACATCAGCGCCGACAGGAACACCAGCAGGAAACCGATACGCTCCTCATTTCGCGGAGGCGAAACGGCGATCTGCGGTGATGATATGTCGGTCATGACTACGACTGTCGGCGATTTCGGGGCAGCACGATGCACAGCGGACGACAGAAACGTGCCTTAATCGCGTAACGCAAAGGCGGGGATCGGGGGTGATCCAGCATCGTGTTCCGTTTGGGGCACCCAGCAATCAGCAGGCCTGAGAGTTGAGCCGATGAAATCGATCTAGGAGGTTGTCTTGTTGCCGCGAATGAAGCGCCAGAGACCTGCCAAGGGAATCAGCAGGATAAGACCGAATTTTTTCAGCGCGATGAGCGCTACCACCAGAAATCCTGCCTTTGCCGCCAGTTTGCCGGCAATGAGGCCACCGATGCCAATCGCCGCAACCGTATCGACGCCCGGTCTGAAGTCCAAATATGTCTTGCCGGGCTTGAAGACAGCAAGATCAAGCACTTCATCGAGACTCTGCTTGATTTCCGGCAACTGGTCCACAGTTGCGATGTAGCTCATCACGAAAACGCCCTCCCTGCCGAGAAAGCGAACGTCGTAGTTAAGCGTGTGGACTGCATCGTTTCCGAACTGCAGTTCCTTGGCCCAGTGCAGGCGCTTGTTGACTGCGTCGTACACGGGCGGTGATGCCCAGCCGATCAGAGTGATGGGCGAATAGCCGTCCTTTACCCTTTGATCGTTGCCCGACAAGGTATCCGCCCGCATGTTGCGCAGCAGTTCATTGTAGTCGATGGATCCCGCCTCGCTGTCGTCGACGTAACCTATCTTCTCCCATCTCAGCTCTATTCCCCAATTGTTCTCGGCAATGGGGTCATTGCTGACTGGAAAGATCATGCCGAGCGATTCGGAAGCGGCGTCGGGTGGATTGCCCCAGGCTTCCGTCAGGACGGAGGCAGTATCTTTCTTGTTCAGAAAATAGAATTTGTCCTTGAGGTCCAGGTGCACGCCTTCGGCTAGGTCTATCGCGCCAGTCTTCGGATCGATCTTGTCCAGGAACGCTTTGCCGGCGTCATTATACTTTTGATAGGATTTGAAGAAGTCCGCGGACTTTTCCGCAAATGCGGGGCAGATCGAAAAGGCAAGCACCAAGCCAAGCCAAAAAAAAAACGTCCTGCCCATCCCTGATCCCCCGATCGTCGCCCAATTCGTCTTTTGATATCTCACGGCCGATGCTGAATCAATACTTCGACGATCAATGTCCCAAGGGACAGCTTGTTATTTTCCTGCCGTGAAACCGCGTATGATCTTCTCTGGCCAGCAATCTGCCACGGCCGTCACTGGAAATCGAAAGCCGACAGCCCAGTCACCATCTCGTCGAGGCCGAGCGGACGTGTCACGGGTGGCTCGGCGCGGGCGAGGCAGCCGATGCGTTCGCACAGCCGACAGGCAGGGCCTATCGGCGCCGCCGGCGCGGCGGCGCTCTGTCCGGTCTTGCCGATGGCGGCTGGCCCCGGCAATGCCGCTCCATAGACGACCTCGTCGCGAAAGCCGATGTCGCAGCCGAGCAGCAGCGCCGTGCGCCGCGGTCGCTCGGCAAACGAGCCCTGCGGCCCCTCGAGCGTGCGGGCCATGCAGAGAAACGCTGCGCCGT
The DNA here is from genome assembly GCF_040317515.1 of Mesorhizobium sp. M1428. Classification (NCBI taxonomy): domain Bacteria; kingdom Pseudomonadati; phylum Pseudomonadota; class Alphaproteobacteria; order Hyphomicrobiales; family Phyllobacteriaceae; genus Mesorhizobium; species Mesorhizobium sp. M1428. The sequence continues at coordinate 225,619 of NZ_JAMYKT010000007.1, read as the reverse complement.
CGGGCATTTCCACTGCATCGACCAGGATCTGGCCGGGCTGGGCGAAGGCGGCATGGACCGGCAGCTTCGGACAGCCGCCGCCGAAGCGGCTTTGCGGAAAGCCGTGGCTGCCCGCCTTGCGGAACCGATTGCCGGCACTGTCGACCTCGAGCATGAAGAACGGCACGCCCGACGCACCCGGCCGCTGCAGCGTGGTCAGCCGGTTCGCCGCCTGCTCGAAGGAGACGCCGAAACGCGACCGCAACATGTCGATGTCATAGCGGGCACGGACCGCGGCGGCGTGAAAAGGCTGATAGGGCATCATCAGAGCGTGCGCGGCATAGCGACCGAGCTCGAAACGCGCCAGCCGGCGGGCTTCGTCCGTGGCCAGCTTCAGCGCCTGGATCTCGGCGGCGACAGCGACGCTCATGCGGATCAGGCAGGCCTCCATAGCCACCTCACGCAGCTGATCGAATGGCGACAGGCGCTCGGACAGAAACAGGCGCTGCGAGTGACGGTCATAGCGACGGCGCCAGTTGGGCATGGTGGCGACCGGCAGTACCTTGACGACGATGCCGAATTCACGCCGCAGCCAGGCCTTCAACGCACTGAACAGATCGTCGCCTGGATCGAGCACCGACGTGAATGCCTCGGCTTCTTCTTCGAGCGCAGCAAAATGGTTCGGCCGGCGTTCGAAAATCTCATGCACCTCGTCGATCGGCAGCCTGGCACCCGAGAGGGCGGTGGCCTTGCCCTCACGCGCGAGCAGCTCGTTGATATCCGACAATCGCTCGGCCTGCTCGCGATAGGCGCGAAACAGCTTTATGACAGCGGCGGAAGCGTTCGGCGCCGCCTCGGCAAGCTCGATGAGTTCCTGGTCGCCCGGCAGTTCGCCGGCGAGCAACGGATCTGAAAACACTTCCTTCAAGTCGGCAACCGACCCCCTCGCCTCGCCCTGCAATTCATGCGGGTCGACCTTGTAGACGGATGCCAGCCTCAGGATCAGTTGCACCGTCAGCGGCCGCTGGTTGCGCTCGATGAGATTGAGATAGGACGGCGAGATGCCGAGCCCTTCGGCCATCGCCGTCTGGGTCAGCCCTTTGGCGTTGCGGATGCGACGAATGCGCGGCCCGGCAAAGATTTTGTGGTCGGCCAATCGACTGCCCTTGACAGAAATTTACATCCGCCAATGGCATGGCGGTCTTTACAATCATGACAGATTTACAACTCTCATCAGTCAAACACAACACAGGTTTTCTCTTATTTTTTGGCTAATCTGGAGGTTTAGCTCGCTCGCGTCGAGCCGGCATGTAAATGATGTCACACATATGGCGCACATATTTTCCCCCGCGGCGCCTTCCGAAACCGGCATCAAAACCGCCTGGAGTGACCAATGACCGACTTTTACAACCTTGTCCCGTCGGCGCCGCAAGGCCGCTTTGATGGCATCGAAAGGCCCTATTCGCCGGACGACGTGAAGCGGCTGCGCGGCTCGGTGCAGATCCGGCAGAGCCTCGCCGAAATGGGCGCAAACCGGCTGTGGCAGCTCATCCACGAGGAGGATTTCGTCAACGCGCTGGGTGCAATGTCGGGCAACCAGGCGATGCAGCAGGTGCGGGCCGGGCTGAAGGCGATCTATCTGTCGGGATGGCAGGTCGCCGCCGATGCCAACACCGCTTCCGCGATGTACCCGGACCAGTCGCTCTATCCCGCCAATGCGGCGCCCGAACTGGTCAAGCGCATCAACCGCACCCTGCAGCGCGCCGACCAGATCGAGACTTCGGAAGGGAAGGGGCTGTCGGTCGACACCTGGTTCGCGCCTGTTGTCGCCGACGCGGAAGCCGGCTTCGGCGGGCCGCTCAACGCTTTCGAGATCATGAAGGCGTTCATCGAGGCGGGTGCGGCCGGCGTCCATTACGAGGACCAGCTGGCTTCGGAGAAGAAATGCGGCCATCTCGGCGGCAAGGTGCTGATCCCGACCGCCGCACACATCCGCAACCTCAACGCGGCGCGCCTTGCCGCCGACGTCATGGGTACGCCGACGCTGGTCGTGGCGCGCACCGACGCGGAAGCGGCAAAGCTCCTGACCTCCGACATCGACGAACGCGACCGGCCCTTCGTCGATTATGGCGCCGGCCGCACTGCGGAGGGCTTCTACCATGTCAGCAACGGCATCGAGCCCTGCATTGCCCGCGCCGTCGCCTACGCGCCCTATGCGGACCTGATCTGGTGCGAGACCTCCAAGCCCGATCTGGGGCAGGCCAGGACGTTTGCCGAGGGTGTGCGCAAGCATCATCCAGGCAAGCTGCTTGCCTATAATTGCTCGCCGTCTTTCAACTGGAAGAAGAATCTCGACGACGCGACGATTGCGAAGTTCCAGAAGGAACTCGGCGCGATGGGCTACAAGTTCCAGTTCATTACGCTGGCCGGTTTCCACCAGCTCAACTTCGGCATGTTCGAGCTCGCCCGCGGCTACAAGGAGCGGCAGATGGCCGCCTATTCGGAACTGCAGGAGGCGGAATTCGCCGCGGAAGCCAATGGCTACACCGCCACCAAGCATCAACGCGAGGTCGGCACCGGCTATTTCGACGCCGTCTCGATGGCGATCACCGGTGGCCAGTCTTCGACCACGGCCATGCATGGATCGACCGAGCACGCCCAATTCAGGCCGGCGGCGGAATAGCGGAATAGCAGACAAACAGAGGGAACGCCCAAACGGGCATGGCAACACAACAGACAGGGCAACACAGGGAGAAGACCAATGGCGTCGATAAGCCGCGTCAAGGAACGGGCCGAAGAGCAGGCCACCAGCATGAATGTCGACCAGCAGGCGACCATCCGAATGCTGGCAAACGATCTGCACAGGCTCAATCAGTCGGTGATGAAGGCGGTCGAGGCCGGCGTCTCGGTCGAGCTGGTGCGCTCGGCACGGCACCATGGCGGCGACGGCAACTGGGGCGATCTGCTGATCCCGGTCATCGTCACGCAACGGAACCACGACTGATGAATTCTACCGCACCGCGCCTATTTTGAGCGCATGTCATCGCACCTCGCACGCCGCGGCTCTGCCTAGTCCGGCAGAGCCGCTAATGCAACGATTTCAATGACAAGATCAGGCTGCGCAAGCGCTGCAACGCCAATAACTTCCGATGGCGGCGGGTTGTTGTAGCTGCAATGCTTCGGGCAGTGTTCGGCAAAGAATTCGTCCAAGACGTCCAGGCGAAAATTGGGCGAACTCAGCACGCCGCCATCGGGAAATGGCCCCTTAACAAAGAAGGTCAGCCTGATGAGATGCTCGAGCGCGCTGCCAAGCTCTTCCAGATCTGACTTGATGTTGGTGAGAATTGCGCGCCACTGTGCCGCTGCATCGCCAATGGCGGCGCCGCCGCTTTTGCCGATCGGATCGTAGTCCTCGGCGGTCGCGGTGTTTCCGGAAAGGTAGACGAATCCCTTTGCGCCGGTAACGACCGTACCCTTTCCCCATGGCATCAACCGGCCGTTTTTGAATTTCCTGTGAGTCACGAGTTCCATTGTCATCTCCCGTCGATAAAAGAGACGTGCCTAGCCAACGAGGAAGGGTAGTCCGGCGAGGCGATACGACAAGCTCGCGACAGACCTGCCTCGCCTTCGTTCAACCTTACGTCAAACCGGCTACAGCTGCGAGTTGACGTGTCGCGCTGCAAAGCCAAGCTTCGCTGAAGCCTGCCCGGTTGTGGTGGCAACTTCTCCTTCGGGCGGCGGTAAAGAAAAGCACTTAATTTTAATTTTATTGTTTCTTGCGATATTCTCCTGATATGCCATTTGAGCTTGACATGAGCAGTGATCTCACGCCAATTACCTCTCGAGTTTCAACCCTGCATTGAAACATTGAACAACGGCCTGCCCCGCCATGTGCCCAGCGAATCGTGATATCGAGACTGCAAAACAGCTGCCTTTCGTTAGCCGGGACATGGAGACGCGGATGCTCCCGGATTTCTCGCGGGTGCTGGTGGTCGGAAAATCACCGATCAACCGCGTCGTGGTTTCAAAGATCGTGGAGCGGTCCGGCCTCAAACCGATCTCGGAAACTCCCGAAACCGCGGCAAAGGCCTTGCGCGCGCTGATTCCCGGGGCTGTCGTTCTCGACGGCGGAGCGGAGAACGGGGACTGCGACGCCTTGCTGTCGGGTATCGATGCACTGCGAAGAGCGTCAGGCAGATCGCTTCCGTCGGTGATCCTGCTTTCGGTCAAGACCGGCACTCCGGAGAGCCTGGGCCTGTCCAGCGTCATCGATGCAGTGGTCGTCAAGCCGATCACCACCGAACGGCTGCAGCCGGTGATCGACCGGCTGATCGCAATTAGCCGCAATTGACGCCTACCGCGATGCCTCGGCTGAAGACCTGATCAATCAATCTCGCCGATATGCTCGATCAATCCCGGCAGTTCGCCGAGATTGGCTATCTGGCGAAAGCGTGGCGCCGAGACCGGCGGCTCAACATGTTCCAGCACCCAGGTCAGCTCGTGCGGAACGTGGATGCCCCAACTGCCGGCTTCGATGGCCGGCACGACGTCCGATTTGAGCGAGTTGCCGACCATCATGCCCTTTTCCGGGCCGTCGCCGTGGCGGCTGAAGATGCGGCTATAGGTGGCCGCGCTCTTGTCGCTGACGATCTCGACGGCATCAAACAGCTCGCCCAGGCCGGATTGCGCCAGCTTGCGTTCCTGGTCGAACAGGTCGCCCTTGGTGATCAGCACCAGGCGGTAGGCGCCGGCCAGCTTTTCCACGGTTTCGCGCGCATGCGGAAGCGGCTCGATCGGATGGCTGAGCATCTCGCGGCCCGCGGCGAGAATTTCGGCAACGGTTGAGGCCGGCACCTGGCCCTCCGTGACCTCGATCGCCGTCTCGATCATCGACAGCGTGAATCCCTTGATGCCGAAGCCGTAGACCGCGAGGTTGCGCTTCTCGGCCTCCAGCAATCTTGCCGAGATCCGGTCCGCCTCGGCGTGGTCGGCGAGCAGTGCGGCAAAGCGCTTCTCGGTCACGCGGAAGAACTGTTCGTTCTGCCACAGTGTGTCATCGGCGTCGAAGCCGATCGTCGTCAGTTTGCGGCTGTGTTGCATGCGGCCCATTAATTGCAGCGTTGCGGGAGGCCGACCCTAGACCAGGAGGCTTTTATCCGGAAGTCGTTGTGTTCCCCCGGTTATCGAGGCGCACGCCAGCTGGCTCCCCTTCCCTTTCGTCGTCGGCAACGGCTATACTCCACAATCTGCAACAAATCTGGTGATTGATGCCGCCTGCAAAAAAGGAAGTCCGTCCGTCGAGCCGCGGAGGACGCGCCCGCACGCCTGCCTTCGTGAAAAACCAACGTGGCGTCAAGAACTGGAAGGAAGTCAGCGCCTGGCTGGAATGGCGCGGCATCGAAGACATCGAATGCATCACACCCGACCAGGCCGGGGTTGCGCGCGGCAAGATGATGCCATCGAAGAAGTTCACCTCCAACACCTCGCTGGCGCTGCCTTCGGCGGTGTTCATGACGACGATCTCGGGCGGTTATCCGGAGGACGGCAATGGCTTCCACTATCCGGAGGACGATGGCGACCTCAAGCTGATGCCCGACCTCTCGACGCTGACCGTGGTGCCGTGGGAGGAGGACCCGACGGCGGCAGTGATCTGCGACCTCGTCCACCAGGACGGGCGCTCGGTCGAGTTCACGCCCCGCAATGTGCTGAAGCGCGTGCTTGCCGCCTATGACAAGCGTGGGCTGAGACCGGTCGTGGCGCCCGAGATCGAGTTCTACCTGGTGCGCAAGAACCCCGATCCGGACTATCCGCTGACCCCGCCAGTAGGTCGATCGGGACGGCCGATCGGCGGCGGCGCCGGCTATTCGATCGCCGGGGTCAACGAATTCGACGAACTGATCGACGACATCTACCATTTCTCCGAAAGCCAGGGCCTGGAGATCGACACGCTGATCCACGAGGAGGGCGCCGGCCAGCTCGAAATCAATCTGCGTCACGGCGATCCGATCGAACTCGCCGACCAGGTGTTCATGTTCAAGCGCACCATCCGCGAAGCGGCGCTCAAGCACGAAATCTACGCCACGTTCATGGCCAAGCCGATCCAGGGGCAGCCCGGTTCGGCCATGCATATCCATCAGTCGATCATCGACAAGAAGACCGGCAAGAACGTCTTTTCGGCGGAGGACGGCTCGGAGACCGAGGCCTTCTTCCATTTCATCGGTGGCATGCAGAAACATGTGCCGAACGCGCTGGTGATGTTTGCGCCCTACGTCAATTCCTACCGGCGGCTGACGCAGTCGGCCTCGGCGCCGGTCAACAACAAATGGGGCTACGACAACCGCACCACGGCCTTCCGCGTGCCCCGCTCCGACCCGGCAGCGCGGCGCGTCGAAAACCGCATCCCCTCCTCGGACGCCAATCCCTATCTGGCGATGGCGGCATCGCTCGCCTGCGGGCTGATCGGCATGACCAACAAGATCAAGGCCGAGCCGCCTGTTCTGACCACCGCCAACGAGGACCAGATCGACCTGCCGCGCAGCCTGCTCGAAGCCGTCGACCTGTTCGAGGCAGACGAGGAACTCTGCGCGCTGCTCGGCAAGTCATTTGCCGCCACCTATGCGGCGATCAAGCGAGCGGAATTCGAGACCTTCATGGAAGTGATCAGCCCGTGGGAGAGGGAGTATTTGCTGCTGAATGTGTAGTAGGGGAGTAGGGGAGTAGGGGAGTAGGGGAGTAGGGGAGTAGGGGAGTAGGGACGAATGGCTGAGAAAACGGGTTCCTACAAGGATTTGATAGTCTGGCAGCAGGCCATGGACCTTGCTGTGGCCGTTTACGGCGCGACTAAATCATGGCCCAAGGAAGAACTTTATGGACTGACCAGCCAGGTGCGGCGCGCTGCAAGCTCGGTGCCGTCGAACATTGCTGAGGGATATGGCAGAGAGATCCGAGGTTCCTATCAACAATTTCTCCGTATCGCTCAAGGATCATTGAAGGAACTGGAAACTCAGCTTCTGATCGCCGAGCGTACCGGCATCGCGCCGAAGGCGACCGCGGCTTCATTGTTGGCGAGTACCGAAAGCTTTGGGAAGCTTCTTCGCCTTCTGATCCGCAAACTGTCACCCGACTAGCTTCCCTACTCCCCTACTCCCTACTCCCTACTCCCTACTCCCTACTCCCCTAGCCGAGCATCATGACCTACCAATCCCCAATCTCCCCCGGCCGCTCCTGGTACGAAGACACGGCAGGACCGAGGCCCGAATATCCGGCGCTCGACGGCGACCGGACATGCGATGTGGTGATTGTCGGCGGCGGCTTTACCGGCCTGTCGGCGGCGGCTCACCTCGCCAAGACAGGCGCGGATGTCGTGCTTATCGAAACGCATCGTTTCGGTGATGGCGCATCGGGCCGCAATGGTGGCCAGCTCGGCACCGGACAGCGGGCCTGGGCAGAGGAGTTGGAAGCGGAGTACGGCTTTTCCCGCGCCAAGGCGCTGTTCGAGCTGGCCGAAGAGGCCAAGGCGCATCTGCTCGATTTCGCCGCGATGCACCAGATCGAGATCGACTATATGCCCGGCCAGATGTCGGTAGCGCACAAGAAGCGCTATGTCGACGACTACAAGGCTCATGCCGAGATCATGGCGAGCCGTTTCGGCTATCCGCACATCTCATTCATGGATGCCGCGGAGACAGCCGGGCGGCTGGGCTCGACGCATTATTTCGGCGGCACCCGCGACACCGGCACCGGCCACATCCATCCGCTGAAGCTGGTGATCGGCACAGCGAAAGTCGCGGCGCGGGCCGGCGCAAAGCTATGCGAGCAGACGCCGTCGACCGGCATCACCTCCGGCGGCGGCAAGGTGAGGGTGACGACGCCGAAGGGCACGATCATCGCCGGGAAGTGCTTGATCGGGGTCAACGCCTATGGCGGCACGCTCGAACCGGTGAGTGCCGCGCATATCATGCCGATTGGCTCGTTCATCGGCGCGACGGTACCGCTGGGAGCCGATTCCAAAGTGTTGCCGGGTGGCGAGGCAGTCGACGATTCGCGCTTCGTCGTGCGCTATTTCCGCAAATCGAAGGATGGGCGGCTGCTGTTTGGCGGGCGCGAGATCTACGCGGTCAACGATCCCAAGGACATCCACATCCACATCCGCCGGCAGATCGCCGAGATTTATCCGGCATTGAAGGACGTTGAGATCACCCATGGCTGGGGCGGTTATGTCGGCATCACCGTGCCGAGAAAGCCGTTCGTGCGCGAAGTGATGCCCAATGTGATCTCGATCGGCGGTTATTCCGGCCACGGCGTCATGCTGTCGAACTTTTTCGGCAAGCTTTATGCCGAGACGGTCGCCGGCAACCGCGACCGGCTGAAGCTGATCGAGGACCTGAAAATTCCACCCTTCCCCGGCGGCCGGCGTTTGCGCGCGCCACTGCTCTTTCTCGCGCTCAACTGGTACGCGTTGCGGGACAGAATCTAACCAGACGTTGCAGAACCCTTAACCAGGGCGCAGAATTCGCGCCACGGGCGCAGTGATGCCACAATCGCGGGCGAAAGATGATGCTCGTGGGCAGCTGAACGGGGAATTTTTGCGGGCCTGCCCGCTTTTGGTTTGGGACCGATGCCGATCGAAATGCCGGCTCTCCGGCATCGGTCGTAAGAACATCGGCCCGCAAATGGAGGTGGCAAGAGTGAGAGAGCCCTTCAGTTTCGGCGCGCCGGAACGACGGCGCCTTGCGATGCAATTCGGTTACGATATGCGGCCGACGTTCTGGCACGGGGTCCGGTCGAACGCGCATCTGGTAATCGCCGCGCTTGGCACGGCCGCACTGCTCGGCGTTGCCGCGGTGGCGCTGTGGCTGGCATTGCCGGCAAATGAGCGACAAGCGGCCGCAAGCCCTGAGCAGATCGTTCCGACCATCCCGGTCAAGACGACGAAGATCATGCCTGCCAAGGTTGCTGCGGCGCCGAGGACGACGGGCAAGGCAGATGCAGTTTCCCCAGCGGTGGCCGCAGCGGAAGCCGAGATACCGGCGCTGGCTCCCAACGATCCGCGCTGGACGGGGCCAAAGACGGCATCGGCCGCCGCCACGGCAGCATCCGACCAGCTGGCAAGCCAGACCGAGCAGGCGGCCGATAAATCGTCTGCTTCGGTGGCATTCGCCGACCCGGCGGCAAAACCCGACGCTGCGGCATTGTTTGCCAAGGTGGCGGCTCCCGGCAGCTCGACGAAGAACACAGGGCCTGACGGCGCGCAGACCGCCGCCATTCCCACGCCCAAGCCGCAACCGGCGGCGCAGACCGCGAGCGAAGACGACAACAGCACCAAGGCAAAATCCGGACGGATCCTGAGATCCGTTACCATGCGCACCGGCCCAAAGAAGAATGCGGCCGCCATTCTCACCGTGCCGGCCAAGACCTCGGTGCAAGTGATGAGCTGTAAGCAATGGTGCCAGATCGTCTACAACGGCAAGCGCGGCTGGGTCTACAAGAGCTACGTCAAAACCGGGGCGTAGGGCCGGCAGAGCGATTGCGGGTCGCTCGCCATCAGCCAGTCCTCCGCCGGATGACTGGACCGTTCAAATACAACGCCCGCCATCGACTTCCAGCGCCACGCCGGTGATGAAAGCCGCCTCGTCCGAAGCGAGCCAAAGCGCGGCATTGGCTATGTCGAGCGGCGTCGAAAGCCGGCCGAGCGGGATCGACGCGCGGAACTTCTCGCGGATCTCGGGTGTGTCGGCGCCCATGAATTTCGCGAGCATGCCGGTCTCGCCGGCAACCGGGCAGAGGCAGTTGACGCGGATGTTCTTCGGCGCGAGTTCCACCGCCATCGATTTGGTCGCGGTGATCGCCCAGCCTTTCGATGCGTTGTACCAGGTGAGGCCAGGCCGCGGCCTGATACCGGCCGTGGAGGCCGTCGTCAGGATGACGCCACCGCCTTGCCGCTCCATCACCGGTACCACGGCAAGCGCTGCGTGGTAGATCGCCTTCATGTTGACTGATGTGATCAGGTCAAAGGTCGCCTCATCGACTTCCAGCATATCACCGTTGCGATGGGTGTAACCGGCGTTGTTGACCATGATGTCGATGCGACCGAAGGCGCTCATTGCAGCATGGACCATGTCGTCGAATTCGGACCGCAGCGAGACGTCGGTCTGGGTCCAGATCGCGTTTTCGCCGATCTCGCCGGCGACGCGCTCTGCACCCTTGGCGTTCAGATCGGCGACGACTACCCGCGCGCCCTCCTCGGCAAAGCGCCTGGCCATGCCCTCGCCAAAACCCGAGGCGGCGCCGGTGATGATGGCGACCTTGTTTTTGAGGCGCATGCTTTTCTCACTCATCGTTGAAGACGATCGACGACGCGTTTGGCCACGGCCATCGAAAGATGTGTGTCCATTGCCGATTTCTCCTTTGGCTTTCGCCTTGATCCCGCTCTATGCTGCACCTGCGAACGCTCCCGGAAGCATCGCTTGCCGACAAGCCTCCGGCTAGCGCCGGTGTCAAGAGCACACGCGGATGTGACGCAATGGCACTGGCAAGTTTAAATCGATTAGATTATATCAGCCGCGTTATCGCGACCGGCGTCAGAGCGGACAGACCATGACCAGCCAGATCATCCCCGTCGACCCTTTCGACTTCATCATTTTCGGCGGCACCGGCGATCTGTCGGAACGCAAGCTTCTGCCATCGCTGTACCACCGCCAGCGCGACCACCAGTTTTCCGAGCCGACGCGCATCATCGGCACATCACGTTCGAAGATGACAGACGAGGAGTTCCAGTCTTTCGCCAGGCAGGCGATTGCCGATCATGTGAAACCGGAAGATATCGACGCCACGGAACTGAAGACGTTCCTCGCACGGCTCTCCTATATCCCGGCAGATGCAACAACTGGTGCCGGCTTCGACAGGCTGAAGAAGGCGATCGGCGACAGCGAACACATCCGCGCTTTCTATCTGGCGGTGGCGCCGGCGCTGTTCGGCGACATCTCGCACAAGCTGAAGGAGCACGGGCTGATTACGCCGAATTCGCGCATCGTGCTGGAAAAGCCGATCGGCCGCGATCTCGCTTCGGCGCGCGCGCTCAACGACCTGGTCGGCGACGACTTCCATGAAAGCCAGATTTTCCGCATCGACCACTATCTCGGCAAGGAGACGGTGCAGAATTTGATGGCGCTGCGCTTTGCCAACGCGCTCTACGAGCCGCTTTGGAATTCCGCCAATGTCGATCATGTGCAGATCACCGTGGCCGAGACAGTCGGCCTGGAAGACCGCGTCACTTATTACGACAAGGCCGGCGCATTGCGCGACATGGTGCAGAACCACATGCTGCAACTGCTCTGCCTCGTCGCCATGGAGGCGCCGTCGTCGATGGACGCCGATGCAGTCCGTGACGAAAAGCTGAAGGTGCTGCGGGCGCTGAAGCGCATCAACGGCAACGAGGCGCCGAAGCACACGGTGCGCGGGCAATACCGTGCCGGCGCCTCGGCCGGCGGGCCGGTGAAAGGCTATGTCGAGGAGCTCGGCAAGAACAGCAACACCGAGACTTTCGTTGCGCTCAAAGCCGAGATCGGCAACTGGCGCTGGGCGGGCGTACCGTTCTACCTCCGAACCGGCAAGCGGCTGGCGACGCGCGTTTCGGAGATCGTCATCGAATTCAAGCCGATCCCGCATTCGATCTTCGGCGAGAGCGCCGGGCCGATTTCCGCCAACCAGCTGGTCATCAGGCTGCAGCCCGACGAAGGCGTCAAGCAGTTCATCATGATCAAGGATCCAGGGCCGGGCGGCATGCGGCTACGCCAGATCCCGCTCGACATGAGTTTTGCGCAATCCTTCGACGGCCGCGCCCCCGATGCCTATGAGCGGCTGATCATGGACGTCATCCGTGGCAACCAGACGCTGTTCATGCGCCGCGACGAGGTCGAGGCGGCGTGGAAATGGATCGACCCGATTCAGGATGCCTGGGAAAGCGGAAGGCAAGAGGCGCAAGGCTACACCGCCGGCACATGGGGTCCCTCGGCCTCGATTGCGCTGATCGAACGCGACGGGCGGACATGGCACGAGAGCAATTAGGCGGCGCCTACAACTGGCACGAATTTGCCGGACGCCAGGAGTTGGCGACAGCACTTGCCGGCCACGTCGCCGGCCGCCTGTCAAAGGCGATCGCCGAGCGCGGCACGGCACTGCTGGCGGTCTCGGGCGGCACGACGCCGGCGAAATTCTTTGCGGCGCTTTCGACCGTTCCGATCGCCTGGGAAAAGGTGACGATAACATTGGTCGACGAGCGCTTCGTGCCGCCCTCATCGCCCCGCTCCAATGCCGGCCTGGTTGCCGCCAACCTGCTGCAGAACGCGGCCGCCGCCGCGAATTTCGTGCCGCTCTACCACGCCGCGGCAACGATCGAGGGGGCAGCGGTCTCCGACAGTGAGGCGCTGCAAGTGCTGCCCTGGCCACTCGACGTTGTTGTGCTCGGCATGGGAACTGATGGCCACACCGCCTCGTTCTTTCCGGATGCCGACAACCTGGCAAGATTGCTCGATCCGTCGTCGCAAAGGATTGTGCTTCCAGTTCACGCGGCAAGCGCCGGCGAGCCACGGCTGACGCTGTCACTGGCGCGGATCATCAATGCCGCCTTCATCGCGCTGCATATCGAGGGCGCGGAAAAACGCACCGCATTCGAGGCCGCGCTTGGAACTGGAACACGACAGCCCATTCGCGCCGTGCTCGATGCCACTCAAAAGCCCTTAGAGGTTTTCTGGGCACCCTGATCTCAACTTGGCTGCAGGTCCCGGCAACAGCCGGAAGGTGTTTGCGGGACCTCGCCTGAAAGGACCGACCGCCATGACAGCAAGACGCGACATCGAAGCCATCACCCAGCGCATCCGTGAGCGCTCCAAGCCCGGTCGCGCGGCCTATCTCGGCCGCATCGCCGAAGCCTCGAACCGCACCGCCAACCGGGCCGTGCTGTCTTGCGGCAACCTGGCCCACGGCTTTGCCGTCTGCAGCCCTTCCGAAAAGGTAGCGCTTGGCGGCGACCGGGTGCCGAACCTCGGCATCATCACCTCCTATAACGACATGCTGTCGGCGCATCAGCCTTTCGAGACGTTTCCGGCGCTGATCAAGGACGCGGCCCGCGAGGCCGGCGGCATCGCCCAGGTGGCCGGCGGCGTACCGGCGATGTGCGACGGCGTCACCCAGGGCCAGCCCGGAATGGAGCTGTCGCTGTTCTCGCGCGACGTGATCGCCATGGCCGCGGCGATCGGCCTGTCGCACAACATGTTCGATGCCGCCGTCTATCTCGGCGTCTGCGACAAGATCGTGCCGGGGTTGGTGATCGCGGCGCTGACCTTCGGCCATCTGCCGGCAGTCTTCATCCCGGCCGGGCCGATGACGACCGGCATTCCGAACGACGAAAAAGCCAAGATCCGCCAGCTCTATGCCGAGGGCAAGGTGGGGCGGGCCGAACTGCTCGAAGCGGAATCAAAATCCTATCACGGGCCGGGAACCTGCACTTTCTACGGCACAGCCAATTCTAACCAGATGCTGATGGAGATCATGGGGCTGCACACGCCCGGTGCCTCGTTCGTCAATCCGGGCACACCACTGCGCGACGCGCTGACCAGGGAAGCGACCAAGCGGGCACTGGCGATCACCGCGCTCGGCAACGCCTACACGCCGGTCGGGCGGATGATCGACGAGCGCTCGATCGTCAACGGCATCGTCGGCCTGCACGCCACCGGCGGTTCGACCAATCACACCATCCACCTGATCGCCATGGCAGCGGCGGCCGGCATCGCCATTACCTGGCAGGATATTTCCGACATCTCGGAAGCGGTGCCGCTGCTGGCGCGGGTCTATCCGAACGGCCTTGCCGATGTGAACCACTTCCACGCCGCCGGCGGGCTGGGGTTCCTGATCCGCGAACTGCTCGACGCAGGCATCCTGCACGAGGATGTGCGGACGGTGTGGGGCGAAGGGCTGCGCCCCTATGCGGTCGAGGCCAAGCTCGGCGCCGACGGCGGCGTCGTGCGCGAGGCCTCGCCGCGCCATAGCGGCGACGAGAAGGTGCTGGCGCCGTTCAAGAAGGCGTTCCAGCCGAGCGGCGGTCTGAAAGTGCTTTCGGGCAATCTCGGCCACGCCGTCATCAAGACATCGGCGGTCAAGCCGGAGCGGCGCATCATCGAGGCGCCGGCCAAGGTGTTCGACAGCCAGCAAGGCCTGAACGAGGCGTTCAAGGCGGGGTCGCTGACCGGCGACTTCATTGCCGTCATTCGGTTCCAGGGACCGAAGGCCAATGGCATGCCGGAATTGCACAGGCTGACCACCGTGCTCGGCATCCTGCAGGACCGCGGCCAGCATGTGGCGCTGGTCACCGACGGGCGCATGTCGGGCGCTTCAGGCAAGGTGCCGGCGGCGATCCACGTGACGCCGGAAGCGGCGGAGGACGGGCCGATCGCCAGGATCCATGACGGCGATATCATCAGGCTCGACGCCGAGGCCGGAACGCTCGAAGTACTGGTGCCAGCCGGCGATTTCGCACTGCGCCGCCCCGCGGACAGCGACCTCATAGGCAATGAATTCGGCTTCGGCCGCGAGCTTTTCGCCGGGTTCCGGCAGTTGGTAGGCCGCGCCGACCATGGCGCCAGCGCCTTCGGTACGGCGTGACCCTTTTTCGGCCATGAGGAAGAGCGGCCGATGGCTGCTCCCCCTTTATTTCTGCGCAATTCCGGACGGAAAACCGTTCCACACTTTTCCTGGAATTGCTCTGGATCTATTGAACCGTCAGCTCGGCTCGCGCACCGGCCCTGACCGTGACCGTGCCTTCTTTCGAGCTGTTGTCCGGTTTCTCCGAAACCACCGCGTAGTCGCCGGACGACAGGGTGGCTTCATACTTCTGGTCATAGGCGTAGCCGACCGACTTGCGGGTTCCGTCGATGTTCTTCCTGGCCTCGAATATCTCGATCTTCGAGGCCCCTGGCGCGGTTATCGTCAGCATGCCGGCGTTTATCGCGATCTTCAGATCCTGATGGTCGCCAACCTTGACGCTGAACGGCTGCTCGGCCACCGCAAGGTCGACCGTCGCGACCATTACATAATCGTCGGGCGGCAGATCGAACTTGCTGTCCGGACCGTAGGCATAAGTCACCTCCCGCCTGGTTCCGTCGACGTTCTTTTTCGCCTGGAGCACCTTGAAACCAACGCCCGAACCCTCGGCCTTGTCACCGCCGGCAGCATAATAGGCATTGGCAACGATACGCCCGACGCCGACAATGATGTCCTTGTCGATGACCCTGCCGGCGGCAAGCAGGATCGTCTCGGTAACCATGCCCTGGCCGATCGTGACGGTCACCTTCTGGTCGCCGGCCGGCAGCACGACTTTCGTGTCGCCGTAATAGGTCGGCGGGGTATCGACGCCGGGATAGCCGATTACGACAGCCGCGCCGTCATCTACGTCCGCTCCTTCGCTTGGCCTGGGGTGGATGACCAGCGTGCCGGCATTCAGGTTGAAGTGCGGCTTGGCGACCTGGCCAGGCTCTATCTTGATCTTCTGTTCGGCCCTGGCCTCGCCGGCGCGCGCGACGACGATGTAGTCGCCCGGCTCCAGATTGCCTTTGTAGGCGCCATATTCGGTGATGACGGGATCGCCGCGCGTGCCGTCGGAATTCGCCTTGTAGATCTCCCAGGCATTGCCGTCGGTGACGGGATCGCCACCCTCGGCAAGCACGACGGTGGGCACGAAATTGGACTCCGCCGGCTTGGCGGGGGTCGGCTGGGGAGCAGGCTGCGGGGCGGGAGCCGGTTCAGGGACGGGTGGCGGAGGCGCGACGGTCTCGACCAAGGCGTCGTGCAATGCCTTTTCATCCGATGCCTCGACATATTTGCCGCCGGTGTTGTCGGCGAGGCAAGCAACCTGCTTGCCCTCGGCCGCCGTCAGGCCGAAGCCGACAACATTGACGGTGAAGTCGACGCCGGCAGCCTCCAGTTCCTTGCCGAGCGCACAGGGGTCGCCATTGCATGTCTCGATGCCATCGGTGATGAGAACGACCGTCGCCTTCTCCTCGGTGTATTTCAACGCCTCCGCCGCTTGCTTGACCGCGGCGGTCAGCGGCGTCTTGCCCTGAAATTTCAGGCTGTCCGCCGCGGCTGAGATCGCACTTGCCGAGCCGGCCTGTGGCGGCACGATCAGTTCGATGTCGTCGCAACTGGCCTTCTCGCGATGGCCATAGGCCATGAGGCCGATTTCCTCGTCGGCCGGGACCGATTGCAGCACGTTCCGCAGCGATTGACGGGCGATTTCGAGCTTGGGCTTGCCGTCGATCTGCGCCCACATCGAGCCGGAGGCATCGAGAATGACGATGACGCGATCGGCGGCGAAGCCGAACCCCGTCATCCACAGCAGCAGGGCCGCCGCAGCGGCGCTCCGCACGAATCCGGCCATTGAATATCTCCCCGTCAGTCGCCGCCGCTCGGCGCCGGAAAGCTATTTGACGCTGCGTCGCGACACAAGCCCGGGCGGAGCACGAAGCTCCGCCGCCTCTGTGCAAAACCCTCAATAGGTCGTGCGGCGTTCCTCGGAAGGTGGCCGGCCGAATTGCAGCCGGTAGCTCTGGGCAAAATAGGAATGCGAGGTGAAGCCGGTGGCGATTGCCACGTCGAGGATCGGCATGTTGGTCTGGCGCAGCAATTCGCGCGCCCGCTCAAGCCTGAGCCGCATGTAATAGCGCCCGGGCGTCACACTGAGGTGGCGCAGGAACAGGCGCTCGACCTGGCGCACCGACAGGCCCGCCGACTTGGCGAGCTGCACCGCCGACAGCGGCTCGTCGAGATGGTCGGCCATCAGCTCGACGATGCGCCGCAGCTTTTCTGACTTGCCGGTCAGGTCGCGCTCCGGGCCGACACGCTGGCGGTCACCGGCCGAGCGGATGCGCTCATGCTGGAACTGGTTGGCGACGCCATTGGCGAGGCTCGAGCCGAAATCGCCGCGCACGATCTCCAGCATCAGGTCGATCGAGGTGGTGCCGCCAGCGCAGGTGTAGCGCTTGCGGTCGATCTCGAAGACGTTGCCGGTGCAGTTGATCTCCGGAAAGCGTTCGAGGAAACCGGCGCGGTTTTCCCAATGTATGGTGCAGCGATAGCCATCGAGCTGCCCTGCCTCGGCAAGCAGATAGGACCCGACCGAAAGCGCGCCGAGCGCATTGCCGCGCCGGCCCCAGCTGCGCAGCGCCGCCAGCACCTTGCTCTTGCCGGGAAATTCCGTCGTTAGCCCGACCGAGACGAACAGGATGTCGACCGGCGGCAGATCGGCAACGGCGTAGTCGATCTTGAGCGGCAGGCCGTTAGACGCCATGACGGCATCGCCGTCGGCCGACACCGTCGTCCAGCCATAGAAATCGCGGCCGAGCAGCCGGTTCGCCGACCGGAACGTGTCGATTGCCGCGGCCAGCGAGAACATGGAGAACTTGTCGACCAACAGAAACCCGAACTGCCGGCCGCCCTGAACGGGATCATTGGTGACCGGCCGCTCTAAGGGGACAGTGAGGTTGGGCAAGGACGCTGCTCTCTGGTCAGAAGGAAGGCCGTTTCAACCCGGCTGCGAGGTAGGCGGAAGCTAGCGTGTTGGCCATCAGCATGGCAATGGTCATCGGCCCGACGCCGCCAGGCACCGGCGTGATGGCGCCGGCCGCCTTCGCTGCTTCGGCAAAGGCGACATCGCCGACAAGGCGGGTCTTGCCTTCGCCCTTTTCAGGTGCGGCGATGCGGTTGATGCCGACGTCGATGACGGTGGCGCCAGGCTTGACCCAGTCGCCGCGGACCATTTCAGGCCGGCCGACGGCTGCAACCAGAATATCGGCGGTGCGGGCAAGCGCCGGCAGGTCCCTGGTGCGGCTGTGCGCGATGGTGACGGTGCAGTTGGCGGCAAGCAGAAGATTGGCCATCGGTTTGCCGACGATGTTCGAACGCCCGACGACGACCGCATTGAGGCCGGACAGGTCCTTGCCGCGCACGCGTTCGGTCAGCAGCATCGAGCCGGCCGGCGTGCAAGGTACGAAGGCGGTCTCGAGCTCGCCGGTGCCAAGCTTGCCGACATTGATGAAGTGGAAACCGTCGACATCCTTCTCCGGCGCGATGGTCTGGATGATCTTGCCGGCATCGATATGGCCGGGAAGCGGAAGCTGCACCAGGATGCCGTTGATGGCCGGATCGGCGTTGAGCTGGCCGATGATCTTCAACAGGTCCGGCTCGGAGGTTTCGGCCGGCAGCGTGTGCTGAACCGAATGGAAGCCGCATTCCTTGGCGGTGCGCGATTTGGAGGCGACATAGACCTGGCTCGCCGGATCCTCGCCGACGATGACCACGGCGAGACCGGGCTGCCGTCCGCCCTTTTCCGCGAGTTCGGCGGTCAGGACCTTGACCCGCCGCACCACGTCTTCGGCGACGCTTTTTCCGTCAATCAACTCAGCCATGAACCACCCTCGACGCCTATCGCGTAAGCCTGCCGCGTCAAAACATCCATGCGGCGCGCTCCAGATATCTTTTATGCAGGTCGTTGCCCAGAACCATGCGCAGGCGGGCGGACTGCAGCGCGGCATTTTCACGAAAATCGAGCCGGGCAATCCCGTCAATGCGCCGTCCCATGCCGTTAACTCGAAACCGGCATGTTTTATTCGACGCTTAGAAATAGCGGCGGCGCGTGCGGTTTTCGGTGAGCTCCCGAACGACCTCGCGGAATTCGCGCAGGCTGGCGCGGATTTCTTCGATCTGGGTTTGCTGATCGGCGGCTTCCGAGGCCTGATTTGCCGCCTTCGACCAGGCCTGAGTATGGGCCGAATGCGGCGGCGTGGGTTGCTGCGGATAGAAGACAGGCGATATGGCTGCGCTGGAATTTGTCGCGGCGGAAGTCTCGCCGGACGCCATCTCCTCCGGCGCTCTGCCGGGCATGAGCCTGCGCAGCGCTGACAACACGGCGCCGATCGGACCCCGACGCGCTGCCCGGTACGCTTTGTCCTCAGCGGAGCCGGCATCGGGGCCGCCAAGGGAGCCAGCGGGTTCGAAAACTACATCGGCAGCTGCAGCCTCTTCCATCAGCATGGTGCCGGCCTTTGGCTCATCAGGATCGGGCTGGCTGATACCGGCGGCTGCCAACAGGATCGGGCTGGCACGCGCTTCGCGGCGCGAGCGGGCGAGACGATGGCGTGTGGCGGCATCCTCGCGCCATGACGGGCCTGCGCGGTCCTCTAGCGAAACCAGCGACGCTTCGTCCCCGTCGCTCGCTGCCTCGACGAACGACAGCAGGGACTGCTCGTTCCTCCAGTGTTCACGATTATTCCTATAAGCCATGGTTTCTGGAGCTTTCCCCTCGGGCTGGGACGTAGCGACCGCCACTGGTTAAGCGATGCTAAACAGGCATAGGAAATAAAAGGTTAATTTGGTCGCCGCGCCACTGCACGACTACATGCGCATGCCAACCGCAAGGTCCGGGTTTCCGCCTGATCACGGTCCCAACAGGACTTCCCCGCCCTGCCGCGAACGTCTATGGGGAAGCCATCTCTATGGGAGGCTTTCGATGACGATCAGGCTTGTTCTCGCCGGTTGCGGCAATATGGGCTACGCCATGCTCTCGGGCTGGCTGAAAGCCGGCAAGCTCGCTCCGGCTGCGGTGTTCGTGGTCGAGCCCAGTGCCGAGTTGCGCAAGCGTGCCGAAGCACTGGGCTGCTCTGCTGCCGCGGATGCCGGCGCCATCCCGGCAGACGCCGTGCCGGCCCTCGTCGTCCTTGCGGTCAAGCCACAGGTGATCCGCGACGTGACCGCTGGCTACATCCGCTTCAACGATGGCCGAACCACTTTCCTCAGCATCGCCGCCGGGACGCCGGTCGCCACGTTCGAAGGCGTTCTCGGCGACCGCGCGCCGATCGTGCGCTGCATGCCCAACACGCCGGCGGCGATCGGCAAGGGCATGATGGTGGTGTTTTCCAACAGGCTGGTTTCCGAGGACACCAAACGCCTTGTCGCCGACCTGCTTTCGGCGAGCGGGCAAGTGGCCGACATCGACGACGAAGGCCTGATGGATGCGGTGACGGCAGTCTCCGGATCGGGGCCGGCCTATATCTTCCACTTCATCGAAGCGCTGACCGTGGCCGCCGAGAAGGCTGGCCTGCCTGGCAAGGTCGCAAAGCTTCTGGCCATGCAGACGGTCTACGGCGCCGCCTCGCTTGCCGCCGAAAGCGGCGAGGAGCCTGGCGTGCTCAGGCAGCAGGTGACCAGCCCCAACGGCACTACGGCTGCCGCCCTTGCCGTGCTGATGGGCGAGGACCGTCTGACGCGCCTGCTCACCGAAGCGGTGGAAGCGGCGCGGCTGCGGTCGATCGAGTTGGGGAAGTAGGGCTTTTGAGAGAAGCCGGTCGGCGGCGATCGTCTGCCGTGCGTTTCAGCGGCAATAGCCGCCTTTAGAAAAGCAGGGCTCCTTCGCGCCCCCCTCTGTCCTGCCGGACATCTCCCCCACGAGGGGGGAGATTGGCAGTTTGGGCGCTTCGCTCACGAACTGCGATGCACCTACCCCGCCCCATACAGCATCTCGTCCTGCAGCCGGCGCAAGGCGAACAGCCTGGTCGTCGGGTCGGGCGCAGCATTGTCGGCGGTGAGCAATTCGCCTTTCCTCACCGGTTTCAGCACCTTGCCGCCTTCGAGCAGACCGACCGGCACGGCGCGGTGGGCGCGGGCTTCTTCGACGGTCATGGTCCAGGAGCGGTAGCAGGTCTCGCCGATCGCGTCGAAAACCTCGCCTGCCGCCAGATCCCGCTTGGCCACCGCGCAGACCTCGGCAACCGGCCGCGGCAGCGGCACCATGTCGGGTTTGCCGTAGAGCGCGATACGAGCGGCCGTCAGCGGAACTTCCAGCGAGGTCAGATGGTAGGGCCTGAAGAAGCTGTAATAGGGGCCGTGGCCGATATGCAGATCGTCCATGCGCTCGATGATGCGCGGATGCGTCGCCTCGACGATGACGAAGACGCCGGGCGCCACGCCCTTGCCGACGGTGTAGTCGACGACGCCCTTTTTCGACAGGATGCCGCCCTGCTCGCGCGGGATCAGCACCTTGACCAGCTCGTCGCGATCGGCCTTGGGGCCGTGCATGCCGGGAACGTCGGGCACCAGCCCGGTGGCGTTGGCAATGGCGCACATCTCGACCATGGTTTTCGAGCCGTCGACGAACTCGACCAGCATGCGCGGGTTCATGTTTCGGCGCAGCGCTTCGGCGCGGTAGTCGTCGGGAACGGCGTCGTGGTTGAGCGGGTTGTTCTTGCCCTTGCCCGCGGAGACGATGGTGTAGCCGAGCGCCGAGGCGAACTCGATCAGTTCCATGCAGCTCGACGGCTCGTCGCCGGCGCCGACCGAATAGACGACGCCGAGCCTGTCCGCCTGCTGCTTCAGATAGCAGCCAATGGTGACATCGGCCTCGACATTCATCATCACCAGATGCTTGCCGTGCTGCATCGCCATCAGGTCGAAATCGGCGGCGACGCCGGGCTTGCCGGTAGCATCGATGACGACGTCGATAAGCGGATTGGTGACCAGCATTTCGTTCGAGGTAATTGCGATCTTGCCGTTTTCGATCGCCTGGCTGACCTTCGAAGCGCTGTCCGCTTCGGCTGCCATCGCCTCGTCGCCATAGGCAATGCGGATGGCGTCACGCGCCGTATGCGGCCGGCGGGTCGAGATCGCGCAAACCGAAATGCCCGGCATCAGCATGCCTTGCGTCACCAGGTCGGTGCCCATCTCGCCCGAACCGATAACGCCGATGCGCACCGGGCGGCCTTCCGCGGCACGCTTGGCAAGATCGCGGGCAAGCCCGGTCAATGCGACATTGGTCATACTGGAAACGTCCACTGCTTTTTGATTTGAAGCGGGAATAGCAGGGAACGGCAACCCATTGCCAATCGAAACCGGCCGCGGCGGCGATTTCTTGCGCGTGATGCCAAACCGCAATTGGCTCAATCTTGGAACAGCCGACCAATTCGACGGGCGAGAGGCTGCAGCAGAAACAACACGCGCCGCCAGAGCGAGGAGCCGGCTAACAATGGACGGAAAATCTTAGGCAATCCTTTAGTCGTTGCTGCCCAAATAGGGAAATGGAATGGCGTGCCCGTATTTTCACGCATGTGTTCCGCTCTCTGCAAGGAATCGGCGAGAGCGGCAACGTTGCTACTATATTTGCCCTGTCGTTGCCGATCGTCGTCGGTGCAGCGGGCCTCGGTGTCGAAACGTCCTACTGGTACTATAGCAGCCTGAAATTACAGGCTGTGGCGGATGCGGCAGCCTATGCCGGCGCTCTGGAAAAGGTTTCGGGATCCGACAAGCCAACGATAGTCTCCGCCGCGACGCTGTCGGCGACGACGAACGGCTGGGAACCGGCAACAGGTACGATCGAGGTCTTCATCCCTCCGTCTTCCGGCCCGAATGTCGCGAAAAAGGCGGTCGAGGTTATCGTTCATCAAAAGCTTGATCGATTTTTCACGGCAATATTTACGCAAAACTCGGTTGGCGCCCAGGCAAGGGCGGTGGCTCTTATCACCGACGCTTCAAAAGCCTGCATGCAGGCGCGCGATCCTTCCGCTTCCAAAGCGGTGCTCTTTTCCGGCAGTTCGACCACAAAACTGACCGGCTGCTCCGTGATGTCCAATTCCATAGCTGCGGATGCTATCAAGCTTCAGGGATCGGCCAACCTTCAGGTCGATTGCCTCATATCAGCCGGCGGCGTTTCGTTGAACAACCCTGTAACAACCGTTTGCGCCAGCCCCATAACCCAGGCCTTACCCGCTGGTGATCCCTTTATCGACTTGCCGACGCCACCAGCCACAACTCCCTGTCAAAACTCGAGATTGTCAACCCTGACCCCCGGGACATACTGCAGCGGGTTGAGCCTGAGCGGCAATGTTGTCCTCTCGCCCGGCATATACGTCATCCAAGGCGGTGATTTCAAAGCGAACTCCAACGCGAATATCTCCGGCGACGGAGTCATCATCTATCTGGCCGGCAGTTCGGGCGTCAGCATGAACGGCAACGCCACAATCAAGCTTAGCGCACCGACGTCGGGCACGTATTCCGGTGTCCTGTTTTACGGCAACAAGGGTAACCCGACGGGATCGAACACGTTCAATGGCACGGCGGATTCGCTTTTGACCGGCGCCCTGTATTTTCCAACCCAGGCAGTCAATTACCTCGGCAATTTCTCTGGCAAGGGCGGTTGCACCCAGGTCGTCGCCGGTACCGTGCAGTGGTCTGGCAATACGAGCATCAGCCAGGATTGCACGAGCCTCGGAATGCGTGACATTCCGGCCGCACAATCAATAAAGCTAGTCGAGTAATCTTCGTGGCACGGATTTCAGTCCGGATGTTCCGGAGCGATTCAGGTGCTGCCGCGGTCGAGTTTGCGCTGGTACTGCCGATCCTTTGCCTGGTACTTCTCGGCATTACTGACGGCTGGTCTTTTGTATCAAGCGCATTGTCGATGCGTGCCGGCGTTAAAACGGCGGCCAATCTAGTGATGCAAGGCGCAGCCGACGACGTGACTATCCAAGTCGTCGCCCTTTCGAGCTGGGAAACCCATCCCGATGACGCGCAGGTGACGCTGCGCCGGAAATATATGTGCGGGACCATCGTGGTCGATCCATCTGTCCTGTGCGACAGTTCGAAAGCTCCCGCCGTCTTTGTGGAAATACAGGCGACAGCCACCTGGTCACCGCCCTTCAGTTTTGGCGCGTTTTCCCTCTCGCGCGAACTCAGTCATCAACAGGTGATTCGTGTCCGCTAAGTCGAGAGCTTTCACGGGGGATGCATCAGGCGGAGCTGCATTAGAGTTCGCGCTGATCGCGCCTTTCCTGATAATGCTTTTGATCGGCATCTTTGCATTCGGCTGGGCTCTGAATGCCATGTCGAGTGTTCGGTACACGCTGGAAACGTCGTCACGTGCGCTGCAAATGAAAAACTCGCTGACGCAGGCCCAGATCCAAGCCATTGCCACGGAAAAATTACTGGATTTGGGATTGAAAGACGTCGAGGTGACAATAGCAATCGACGCCCCCAGCGGCGGCTTTCGCATGGCACATCTGACCGCCCAATATGCATTCGCAGTCGAGTTCCCGTATTTCGACCGATATCCGATAAATTATCAGACAACCGTCACAGTTCCCCTGACTGCATCGTGAGCACGACCTGGCCAGTCGAGCGGCACCTTTCGATGTTCGCTGCGCGCCGCCTTTATAGGCGATCGCCTTGTACAGCGTGCCGTTGCCGGCTTTGTTCCGGCCGAGCCTCTCCCCTCGCCCGGCGCTGCGCCGCCGCTACTTGTTTGTTGACAGGCATGCGAGGCCTACATGTGGAATTTGGCAGCAGAGGGCTGGAGGCTCCTCAAGCAGAGCGTCATCGGCTTTATCGACGACAATGCGCTGAGCCATGGGGCGGCGATAGCGTTTTATGCCACGACCTCGCTCGCGCCGATCCTGCTCATCATTGTCGCTATCGCCGGCATGGCCTTCGGGCACGAGGCGGCGCAACTCGCGCTTTCGGCACAGATCGCCGGCCTGATGGGGCCGCAAAGTGCCGATCTGCTGCAAGCGACGATCGAAAACGCCTCGCAGAAGGAAGCGGGAACCCTTGCCAGCATTCTGGGGCTGGTCACGCTGTTCGTTGCCGCATCCGGCGTGTTCGGCGAAATGCAGCTGGCGCTGAACGAAATCTGGAAAGTCAAACCGAGCGGGGCAACGATTTCACGGCTGGTCCGGGCACGCATTGCAAGCCTGGGCCTGGTCGCCGCCCTCGGGTTCCTGCTGCTGGTGTCGCTGGTCGTAAGCGCCGCAATTTCGGCGCTCGGAGAAGTCATCAACGCCTACCTGCCGTTCGGCACCATCATCCTGAGCGCGATCAACGGGATCGTCTCGTTTGCCCTGATCACGCTGCTGTTTGCCGCGATTTACAAGGTGCTGCCCGACCGCAGCCTGCAATGGCGCGATGTCGGCCTCGGCGCCGTGGTCACCGGGTTTCTGTTCACCATCGGCAAGTCGCTGATTGGCTGGTATATCGGAACCAGCGCCATCTCATCATCATACGGCGCGGCCGGCGCGCTGCTTGTCGTGCTGTTATGGGTCTATTATTCGGCGGAGATATTTCTGCTGGGCGCCGAATTCACGCGAGCCTATTCGGTCCGACACGGCAGCCGGTCCGATTTGAAGAACAAGGTGGAATCGCATGAGAAATGAGTTCACACCGAAATTCGACCTAGCCGGCAAGGTGGCGCTGGTCACCGGCGCCTCGCGCGGCAGCAGCCGCGCCTGCGCCTGCATTTGCTGGCCACATCCCGCTCGGCCGCATCGGCGACCCGATCGACGTCGCCGGCACCGTGGTGTTCCTCGCCTCGCCGGCGGCGTCGCTGATCAATGGCGCGAGTATATTGGTGGATGGCGGTTGGTCGGTAGCGTGATAGGGCTCTTTGGCTGGTAGTGCGACACCGCCTCTCCCACTCCGGAAGAAGCGCGCGGACTTCGCAGCTCGTTGAGCGGTTCAAGGTTAGTCCAAGAGGTCTTTTATGGGCGAAAAATCTCAATTGAACAGTGAATTCGACGAACCGCGGAATGAGCCACTCTTCACGGCTATCTCGCAGAAAGACCCCGCCTTCCTTGCAGCTTACGATCGCGCGCTTGCGAGTGTGCCGACATTTGTCGAACACCCGCGATCCCGACGAGTCCGAACGTCTTGGGGAGGACCACTTTGTTTTCCTTTGGCTTGCCGCAGTGCATTATCATGCTGAGGAGCGGCTATTTTCGGGTACGTTTTTCGAGGTGCCACCCGAGCTTCAGAAATGGCATCAGGTTGGACAGCGGCTTGCATTTGAAGGCGATGATATTTTCGATTGGATGGTTCTCGACGCGGGGCACTTGCAGGGGGGATTCACATTGCGCGTAACCCGAGACAAGCTTCCTGAGAAAGATCGTGGCTCATACGATCGATACATCGGAGTTTCAGTTTATGAGCCACTGCCGTCCTGATTCAACGCATGCTTGATGGCCTGGTTTTTCGTTGGAGGATTGGGCAACCGCACTGGTCAAACCAGCTTTCTCATTCATTGCCGGCGAGCCAATGGACCATGTTCGCCATCAGTCTTCCGTAGAACGGCCATCCGAGGAAATCCTGCGAGAGCCAATGCGGGCCGATATCGGTTGCCCAGGCAATCGTGCGGCCGCGGCCATGGCTGCCGACGGCAAGGAGCGGCCAGTCGGCGCCGCGATGGTGGCAGGTCGCCAGAAGCCGGGACGAACCGTCGCGCCTGAATTCCAGCTTGTTCATGCCGAGAATCGGCGGCAGCGGCCCCTCCACTCCGGACAATATCGGATGTGACGGCTGCAGGATGGAGGCCTGCAGGCCTTGCGGCACCTCCATGCCGTCACAGAAGGGCAGGCAGCGGACCGGCAGCACATCCTCAACCGGGGTGTCGTGGAACCGCGCCGTCCCGAACATGCCCTGAAAGCCCATGTAACCGCCGGCCAGCATCAGCCCGCCGCCACCTTCGACATAGGCCTTGAGCAGATCGAGGCGGTTGACGCCGACACGCCCGGCGCGGGCATCCGGCGTCACCAGCAATGTCAGGGCGCCGACATCGGAGATCACCACCGCCTGATATTGGGCGAGCGCATCGAGTTCATAGGGAAACTCCGCGCTGCAACGCTCACCGCCGATCTGCGTGACCGCGATGCCTTCACTGGCCAGCGCGGTATTGAAGGCGGTCGCACCATTTGTCGAGGCCGCGCTTGTAAGTACATCGCTGCCGATGGCGACCGACGTCGTCGCCGCAAAGGTTTCGCCTGCAAGCAATATCTTCATTGCCGCCCCCGCACTGTTTTCATTCGAGATGTTTTAGGAGGGGCGCCGGATGGACCCGGCGCCCCGCTGGAACTTGAGCTCTAAAGGATCAGAACTTGAACTCGGCCAGATTTTCGGGGGTCACGATCTTGGCCGGACCAAGGATCAGTTCGCCGCCGGCGCCAATCGTGTATTCGCCGAGCCTGCCTGCCGTGAACTTCTCACCCTCCTTGCCGGTGATCTTGCACTGCGCAAGCGCCTGGGCTGTCTGATAGGTAAGATAGCCAAGATCGGTGACGTTCCACCAGATATCTTGAGCCGCCCCGTCCTTAATGTATTTCGAGATCAGAGTGGCCGGCGCGAGGCCGGTCAGCTTGACCTTGCCGATCATGCCCGCTTCCTCGAGTGCACGCGCGGCCGCCGGAAGGCCGATGCCTGCCGGGACGATGATCACCTTGAGATCGGGAAACGCCTGGACCAGCGCCAATGCCTGCTGCTGGTTGATCTGTTCGCTTTCTTCGCCGTAGGCCACCTGCACCAGCTTCATCTTGGAGAACTTCGGCTCGGCCGCCATCTTCGCCTTCATGAAGTCGATCCAGGCGTTCTGGTTGGTCGCCGTCGGCGTCGACGACAGGATCGCGAATTCGCCTTCACCGCCACTGAGGGCGAATGCACTTTCGAGCATCATTTCTGCCAGACTGTCGCCCTTGACCTGATTGACAAATGCCGCGCGGGCATCGGCGGCCACATCGGAGTCATATGAAATCACCCTGACGCCTTGCTGAACGGCGCGCTTCAGCGCAGGCGCGACGGCATTGGCGTCGTTGCCGGCAATTGCGATGACCCCGACCTTCTGCGACACGAGGCTGTTGATGAATTCGATCTGTGCCTCGGCAGTCGCCTGCGATGGGGCGACCTGGGTAGCGGTGCCGCCAATTTCCTTGGCCGCCTCTTGTGCGCCTCCGAAGGCCACTTTGAAGTAGGGGTCCGTGTCGAGCTTGGGCAGGAAACCGACCGTTACGGGTTCCTTGGCGCACTCCTGGCTGAAGGCCAGCGACGTTGGCGCAAGCAGAACCGCGGATGCGAGCAGGGCTAATCTAAACGCTTTCATTGTGACTCCTCCGTCAAAATTCGGGCTTGAAGGAAGGGGCCCGAGATCACCCCTTTGTCTCCCGCATTGCGCGGGATCTATTGAGCATCTCCTGTGTGGAGCGCCAGTAATTGCCGACCAGCAGCGAACCGATCAGAAGCAGGCCGATGATCATGCCCTGCGCGTCGCCACCGATCTGGTTCAGCGCCAGCACGTTACGGATGATGGCGATGAGGACCAGTGCCAGCATGACGCCGGTCAGGCGGCCCTTGCCGCCAAAGACGCTGACGCCGCCGAGCAGCACGATGGTGATGACATCGAGCTCCATGCCGAGCGCGTTGTTGGCGCGGGCGTTGGAAAGGCGCGCGGTATAGACGATGCCGGCTATCGCCGCGACGACGCCCGAGACGACGAACAGGTTCAGCACCATCCGGCGCGTGTTTATGCCGGAATAGCGCGCCACTTCGGGGCTGCCGCCGAGCGCGTAGATGCGCTTGCCGGTCGGCGTCTTCTGCAGCACGACCGCGAACACCGGCGCCAGCACCAGGAAGGGCACGATGGTCCACGGTATCTCGGTGCCCGGCAGGTTGTTGATGCCGAAGTCGACGACCGCGGGCGGCAGGATGTTGACCGAGCCGGTGCCGAGCAGGATGTAGCCAATGCCTCGATAGAGCGCCATGGTGCCGAGCGTCACAACCAACGACTGCAGTCCAAGACCCGAGACCAGATAGCCGTTGAAGGCGCCGAGCAGGCCGCCGACGGCGAGCGTCAGCGGGATTGCGGCAAGCGTCGGCACACCGGCCTGGACCAGCAAGCCAAAGACGACGGAGGTCAGCGCCAGCACCGAGGCGATCGACAGGTCGATTTCGCGGGTAATGATGAGCAGCGTCATCGGCAGGATCAGCAATGCCTTTTCCGAGGCGCTGGCGGCCAGTTGCGAAAGATTGAAGCCGGAAACGAAATTCGGCACGAAGATCGCGGCATAGAGGAAGATGGCCACGCAAGAGGTCGCCAGCAGCAGATCCCAGAAGTCGATCGAACGGAGGAACTTTTTCACCGCGCCCTCGCCTGTCTTGCCTGCTCGGCACGCCGCACGATGAAGGTGTCGATGCCGATGGCGACCAGGATAACCAGGCCGTAGACGCCCTGCAGCCACAGCGGGTCGACGCGCACCAGCGTCAGCCCGTTCTTGATGACGAGCAGTGTGAGGGCTCCGAGAATGATGCCGAGCAATGTGCCCGAACCACCGCGGATGGCGACGCCGCCGACCACCGCCGACGCGATGACGGTGAGTTCGAAGCCGAGCGCGACGCGGGCGTCGATGGTCGCATAGCGCGATGCCCACAGCGCGCCGCACAGGCCGCCGAGCAGGCCGGCCATGCCAAAGGCCAGCAGGATGCGGCGGTCAACGGGGATGCCGATCAGACGCGCGCCGTCCGGATTGGAGCCGGCGGCGAACAGTTCGCGGCCGACGGCGGTGCGATAGAGCAGCACATAACCCAGGCACAGGATGACGATCGCGATGACGACGATCAGCGGCACGCCGGCGATCTTCAGGCCGGTCATGTCGAGCCAGGCTTGCGTGACTTCGTCGGCGCTGATCTGGTCGCCGGCCGCCCAGATCGAGTTGAAGCCGCGGAAGATCGACATCGAGGCCAGCGTGACGACGATCGCCGGGATCTTTCCCCTGGTGACGACGAGGCCGTTGATCAGGCCGGCGACACCACCGACGGCGCATGCGGTCATCAGGCCGATGCCAATGTCGAGCCCCGGATAGGCCTGGACCATGCTGGCCGCCATGTAAGCCGACAGGCCGATCACCGCTGCGATCGAAAGGTCGATGTTGCGGGTGATAAGCACCAGCATCTGCGCGAGTGCCGCTACGACGAGCAGCGCGGCATCCATCGACACCGCGGTCAGGTTTGCAGCGCTCACCATGCGCGGGTTGATGATGGTGACCGGGATGGCGACCGCCAGCATCGCGGCGAGCAGGCCGAACTCCCGCCGCTTCAGTATGTCGAGCGGTCCTTTTCTTGTCTCCTCACCGGCGGCCTGTGCCGCCGCATCGGCGCTTTCGCCGGCTTTCGTCGCTGCTTCCAGCACCTTTTCCTGGGTAGCTTCGCCCCTGCTGAATTCGGCCGTCCGATGGCCTTCGCGCAGGACGATGATGCGGTCGCACATGCCGATGAGCTCGGGCATTTCGGAGGAGATCAGGATGATGGCCATGCCTTGCGCTGCAAGGTCGGCGATCATTGCATGCACTTCCGCCTTGGTGCCGACGTCGATGCCTTGCGTCGGTTCGTCGAGGATGAGGACGCGCGGTTCGGTGCGCAGCCACTTGGCCAACACCACCTTCTGCTGGTTGCCGCCGGACAGTTCCTTCACCGGCTGCGCGTAGCCGGAAAAGCGAAGCTTCATGCGCTTCAGCCAGTCCGAAACCAGATCGATCGCGCGGTTCGTGCCGTAGACGCCGGAGCGGGCCGCCTTGTCGAGGACGGGCAGCACGGCGTTGTCGAGGATGGAAAAATCCATCACCAGGCTCTGGCCCATGCGGTCTTCCGAGACATAGGCGATGCGCGCATCCATGGCGTCACGCGCCGACGCGAAGCGCACAGTCTCGCCGTCGATCAGGATTTCGCCGGCATCGGGCTGGTCGATGCCGAACAGCACGCGCGCGATCTCGGTCCGCCCGCTGCCGACCAGGCCGCCGAGCCCGAGCACCTCGCCGGCATGGAGCTTGAAGTCGATATTGGAAAAGCCGCCGGCGTGTGAAAGCCCCCTCGCCTCCAGCACCAGTGCGCCGGTGGCGTGGTTTCGCTGCGGATAGAGGTCGGTGACCTCGCGGCCGACCATCATGCCGATGGCGGCGGCGCGGCCAAGCTCGGCCTTCGGCTTGACACCAATGAGACGCCCGTCGCGCAGCACCGCGATGCGGTCGGCGATGCGGAAAATCTCGTCCATGCGGTGGCCGACGAACATCATCGCCACGCCGTGCAGCCGCAGGTCGGCGACGACGGCGAACAGCCGCTCGACCTCGCGCTGCGACAGGGCGGCCGTCGGCTCGTCCATGATCAGCACCCGCGCGTCGAGCGACAGGGCGCGGGCGATCTCGACCAGTTGCTGTTCGGAGGTGCGCAACGTTCCGAGCCGGGTTTCGGCCGGCACGTCGAGGCCGACTGTCGCCAGCACCCTGCGCGCGCCGGCAAGCATGGCGGCGTTGTCGATACCGCCGAAGCGGTCGCGCGGCATATGGCCGAGATAGATGTTTTCCGCCACCGAAAGATCCGGGAAAAGACCGGGGTGCTGGTGCATGACCGAGATGCCGGCAGCCTGGGCGTCGTGCGGCGAATGAAAGACCACAGGCTTGCCATCGACTTCGACATGGCCGCCGGTCGGGAGATACACGCCGGCCAGCAGCTTTACGCAGGTGCTTTTGCCGGCGCCGTTTTCGCCAAGCAGAGCCAGCACCTCACCTGAGCGCAATTCGAAGGACGCGTCCTTGAGGGCAATCGTGCCGCCGAAGGCTTTTGTCGCCTGAACCAGGGCAACGGGGACAGCCGCGTCGCTCTTCACCATGGCATCGGCTTCGCCTAATGCGCCCAAGTGCAGCACCTTTCCTCCCTGGTCCTGTTTTTTCAATTTGCTATATTAAATGGCTGAATGCCGCAACTGGAAAATTGACTTCCATGGCCGCGAGGGGCACTGTCGCGTCGCGCACGGGTGCGATTGGAGTGCTCGACCCCGCGGCACCCTCAAAGCTGCAAGCGGCTGGAGTGGCTCTGCGGGAATGAAATGAGGAGGCGCCGGTTTTGTCCGGAAAAGGCAGCAATTCGGTCAAGGTTCGGCATTATAACGAGCGCTTCGTGCTGGATGCCATTCGCCGCCTGAAGGAGGCATCCAAGTCCGATTTAGCGCGCGCCGCAAATCTGACGCCGGCTGCAGTCGCAACCATTGTCGACGGGCTGGAATCGTCCGGATTCGTAAAGCAAGTGGGAAAAAGGTTCGGACAACGCGGATCGCCATCCACTCTCTACCGACTTGCACCCGAGCGTATCTACAGCGTCGGCATCAAGATCGGCCGTCGAGCGCTGGAAGCCGTGCTCGTCGACTTTGCCGGCGAGGTCCGCTCCCGCGAGTCGCATGAATATCGCTTTCCAGATCCCGATATGGTGCTCAAGGCCGGCAACATGTCGCTCGCCAATTTCGACAAGCTGGTCGAGGGGCTTGGCGATGCCAGCATTGTCGGCGTCGGCATCGCCTCGCCATATTTCCTCGGCGGCTGGAGCGAAGAGCTCGGCTTTCCCGACGATCTTGGCAGCCGCTGGGAAGCAATCGATCTGACGACGTTCTTTGCCACAAAGCCGACGACCCCGGTCTTCGTGGAAAACGACGCGTCATCGGCCGCACTCGCCGAACTCATCCAGGGGACCGGCGCGCGCTTCCGCGACTTCATGCATATCTCGATCGATACCTTTGTCGGCGGTGGACTGGTGCAAGGCGGCAAGGTCCATACCGGGCCGCACGGCAACAGCGCCGCGCTCGGTCCTTTGCCGGTCTCGCCTTCAAGCCTCGATTCGGTGGCGGCCAAGCCGGCGCGCTACCAGAGCCTACTGCATCGCGCTTCGATCTATGTGCTGGTCAATCATCTCAAATCGCGAGGCATCGAGATCAACCGCGTGCGCGAGCTCGATCCCTTGCCGCCGGGGGCGCGCGAACCGCTGTCCGAATGGATCGACGATTGCGCCAATGCGCTGGTCGAGGCGATCATCGCCATCACTTCGGTCATTGACATCGAGGCGATCGTTCTCGACAGCATCCTGCCGCGGCCGATCCATCTCGAGTTGCTGGCAAAGGTGCAGACCCAGTTCAACAGGGTCAGCGCCATCGGCATCGTGGCGCCGGAAATCGTCTCGGGACAATTCGGCCCCGAGGCCTCGCCGATCGGCGCGGCGATGCTGCCGTTCTCGGCCCTGCTAGCGCCCGACAGCGGCGTGCTGATGATCGGCAAGGACAGAACAATGCTGCCGGGCAGCCTCTCGAGGCTTGCCGGCCAAAGCCAGCAAGCAAGAAGTCCGGCGACTTCAACGGGATAAGATGGCGCTGCGAACGGCAATCAAGCTTTGGATAGCATCAACATCAGCTCGCAGTCCGGCACGGGCACGGCGGGCTTTTTGCGCCGGCACCGGAACTTTTAGCGGCTGCTAATCTTCATTCGTAACCAACATCGAAATGCGGATCGGTCCGCGCTCCGCTCAGTACGGGCCCAGGAAGCAAGGAGGAACATATGAACTGGGATCAAATCAAGGGAAAATGGACGCAGTTCAAAGGCAAGGCGAAAGAGCAGTGGGGTGACCTCACCGACGATGATCTCGATCGGATCGAGGGCAACCGGGACCAGCTGGCAGGCCGGATCCAGGAGCGATATGGCATCGCCAAGGAAGAGGCGGAGCGCCAAATAGATAACTGGTCCAGAAGCATCAGCTAGGTCTTGGACGCAACGCCTTACGCTGCCCATCACCCGGCAAATGTGCGTCGCCCGCCGTGCCGACTGGTGCGGCGGGCTCTTTCGACAGCAAGGCCCGCGAGGAACCTTTAGCCATATCTAATGTTCTACATGCGTGGCGGGCTTCGCCTCGGCGTGCGCCCAGCCCGTAGGCGAAGGAGCGTAATGATGAACAACATTATCTGGCTGGTCGGCGCCATTGTGATCGTAATCGCCATTTTGAGCTTTTTGGGTCTGCGGTAGCGTCCTAGCCCTCTCTTCGACCTCTTCGCCTCGGCAGCGGCTCCCCCGCCGGCATGGCCTCGCTGTCCGTTGCACTCAAGCAGGTCAGACTTAGGTCCCAAGCAAAATACTCCAGGATTGGACCGAAGCCCCGGCTGAGGAACGTAGCCCGCCGGCTCACGTTGTGGTGAGCTTTGGCGCGACGAAGATGCGTCCGGGCGGAGAGTTCAAAGCCAGGGAGGAGAGGCCCGACGCTCCGAACGAGCTTCGGGCCTGGCCGTAAATGCAAACGATCAGCAGACTGTTCAATTCCCATGCCCAGGCAGCACGTGCCGTTGCCAGGCTTCAGGCCGCCGGGATTCGCCGCCGCCAGATCAGCGTCGTCGGATCTTACAACGACAACGATGAACCGATCAGCGTTGCTGGATATTACGATGATGAGGTGAGCGTTCTCTGGCGGGGTGCGGTTGCTGGTGCCGCACTTGGCGCGACGGCTGGTCTGTTGGCCGGTTTCAGTGCTTTTGGAGCTCAAGACATTGATCCTGCGGGCATGACCGGGATGGCCCTGGTCGGTGCGGCGTGGGGCGGCTTTGCCGGCGTGCTTCTCGGAACTTTTGCCGATTTCGCCCAGAAGCCGCGCAAGCCGAAGATCGCACAGGGTGTCGTACTGGTGATGGCACGCGTCGATGAAAGGCAGGCCAGCGCCGCGCATACGGTGCTCCGGAGTTTCGCGGAGATGCCTTCCGGGCCGATGAAGAGGAGCACTTTGCCGAATTCAAGCCGGCTCCGCGTCCGATCTGGTGCCCGATGAAGTTTGTTTCGCGAAACAGGAATTCAAACCGGAGGCGCCCGACGAAAGCTTGGCAAACCAACACTTTGGAAGCATGCGGGCTACTTGCCGTCGTGCTGTCCTTTATTCTTACCGTTCTGTTGGTTGGTCTCATCCTTGGCTGAACCCATGCCCTTGCCACCGGCGACACTATGCCCGGCAATTGGCGAAGGTTGTGGCGAGTTCGAAGGATTAAACCATTCGTGCTAAGCGTTAATAGCTTGTCGCCATAGGAGAGGACGCCAACGTGGACAAACGGGCTGAAGGAGACGCGGAGAAATTGGCTCGAGGCGAGTTCGAGCTCAAAGCCGAACGATATGGCGTGAACGCCTTTCTTCTCGTTGTCGAACTTGTAAATCTGCTGGAGAAGCGCGGAACGATCAGCAGCGACGACGTCGCGAAAATAGCCGAGGCCGCCGCACTTGCCGTTGCCGCATCCAGCGAACCCGACGTGAGCAGCATCAATCTGTTGCAGGCCATCGCTGCCGCACGCCGGCCCAAATAGGCTTATAATCAAATCCGCCGGCAATCAGCGCCAACAAGCGCCATATATTGAACTGATCTCGATCGAGCGTGCGGAGCCATTCCATGTGCAATGACTACGAGCAGCACATCGCCTGGGCCGAGTATTGCCGGATGATGAAATCGCTGGCGCTCAATATCCCCAGTCATCAAACCGAACTGGATCTGCCGCAGGCGGATGACATCCACATCAACGATCCCGCCCCGGTAATGCGGGCTGCCTGCGACGCAATCGAACTGGCGTCGATGACGTTCGGCTTTCCTCCGGCCGGACCAAAAGGCGGACCTGTGTTCAACTTTCGCTCGGAGGGCCGGCAGTTCGGCAACAGCAAGCGCTGTCTCGTTCCCGCGTCGGCATTCTTCGAATTCACGGGAACGAAATATCCAAAGACCAAGCACAGGTTCTCGCTGAATGGCCATTCGTTCATGGCAATTGCCGGGCTGTGGCGCGAGGGTGTCGGCAACAAGCCGCCGACGTTCACGATGCTGACGAGCGAGCCAGGCCCGGATGTCGCGCCATATCACAACCGGCAAGTGGTTGTGCTGCGGCCATCGGACTGGGCGGCGTGGATCCACCTGACGAGGTCCGAGGCTGAACTCCTGCGACCGCTGCCGGAAGGGTCGCTCCAAGTGGAGACAGCTCGGGCAGGTTCGGAGTAGGAACCATCGGGATAATTGCCCGCTGAGCTGCGGCCGCGCTGCATAGTCACAGCGACGCGCGCCATGCTCAGAACGGATGCCCGCACGATATAAGCGCTTCAGCCCCGCTTGACGTAGCCGGCGGTGACCTCGTCCTTGTGGGCGGCGAAAGCTTCCAGGACTTCGGTTTTCTCAGGCTTCGGAATTTTGAAGTGATCCAGGGTCCGCCCGAGTTCCGCTGCGACCTCATCGAATTCCGCTGGGGAGATCCGCAGGTCGCGATGCGCTTCCTCGAGGCCGAGCGGCGTCGCGCCGGGCTTGGTGGCGACGAACTTGAAGGGCCCACCGGAAACGTCGCAGACCCACAGCGTGCGCATGAACTTGAGGCCGGGCAACCTTTCAAGGTTCTTGGTGTGCCATTTGCGCAATTGCGGGTTCTTGGACTTCTGGCCGACGATGGGGTTCTTCACGACGGCGTCGCTGAAATGATCGATCACCGCTGCGATGGCGAACACACCCCCCAGTCGCTCATACAGACTTTTCTCGGATGTGGTTTTCTTCGTCTGGGCGAGCGCCTTGTCGGCAGGCAATACCGACGTTGATGCGGCGGCCAGCGCCAGCCCGGCGACAACACTTCGTCTCGTGAAAGAGGCCGAAATTTTCATCCCTGGTTCCCTTCGAGGTTAGGCCAGAGCAAGCCGCAGCCTGACTGGCGGGCTTCATGAAGTGACATTCGGACACTTTTCCATATTTAGCATCGTCTAAGGAACTAACGAGTCCTTCGCCCGAATTATTCCGATGGACGGCGTTCTCACGGTCCGCGGAAAAGGGCGAAGGCCGCGCGGATGAGGAAGGCTTAAGCACGCGTCGCGGCACGCGGCAGAGGGCATCTGACTTGCTCATTGAGCCAGCAAGATCGACAGGGCCGCCGATGCGGCCGAAGCGGCCGACCAAACGGCTGTGCCAAAGCGGGACCAGACCAATTCGCCTCGGAACGCCGCCAGGCTAGTGCGCCTTCTCTGTGCCTTTTGAGCGACGAAGAGACCTAACTTCCTCCAGCAGTTCGCGCTCATTGGTAGTCACGTTTCGGAAGATTGCGACAATCATCACCGCCAAGGCTTCGGCATCCAGGCTTAGAGGGTCAATGCGTTCATCTGCGCAAACCTGATCAAACACGCGTTCACAAATAGCCAAATCGTGAGGGCTGAGGCGAGTGCGATTGAAACGCCGGCGCGACATTTGCGAGCCTTCGAGGCCCGCTGCCCGTGGAAAAGAGGCGGGTCTTGGCAAGAAACGCGAGGGTTGAGTGATTGTTCCCGGCTGCAAGCTTTGTTACGCCGCCTGCGGCAGGGGCAGACCAGATGCTTTCCCACCTCGACCTTGGCATTTTCCTGGCATGGCGAGATGCTTGGCACCTCAGGCATTTTCGAGCGCCCGCCCGAACGGCTCTGGCTGCCATGCGCGGACTGATTTTGGACGGCTGGACCGTTGGACTCACGTCAGACACAGTAGTCTGGGCAAGACTGCTTCGAACCCTAAACGGGGCCGTCGACTACCGTTTTGCTTCGAGATCAGCGTGGCCGATTTTTGGACCGCCCCAAAATCGCTCGAACCTTTCTTAGCTTCGTCGGGCAGACTGCAGGATCCGTCTAAGAACGTGCTTTGCCGGAGGCGGAACTCACTTCTCGAATTAACTTCCTGATTATTGCCGATTGAAAGGCAGCGGCACTGTCGGCGGGAATGACGAACGAGCCGGGTCCTCCGATCACGTGCCTCGAATAATATTCCGTCGTCGTCTCACCATTTTCAACGTCAGCGCCTATTGGAAGGCCATTAATTACAATGGCTTTCTGGAGTGCTCTCTGACGGCTGTCCTCGACGGACGTTCCGTCATTGTTTGATCCGTCGCCTGAAATATCGATGATTCTGCGCAACGTTGGGACAGGCAGTTTGTCAAAGGCGTCCACAGAGGCGTCGATCGCGTATGAGATCGACGTATTCGATCCGCGCGGACCAGATCGTCGCCTTTCCGACTTCTTCCGGAGTGCCTCAGCGATGACGGCCGCATCATTTGCATCGGAAAGAATGGTCCAGCCCACCCTGGTTTCCAAGGAGCCGCGGCTCGACCATTCGACAAAGGTGACGGCGATCTTGCCGTGCACACCCTCTTTGATCACGTTAAGCACGGTTGCTGATTCCAAAGCAGCGGCATAGCTCTCGCGCTGTAGCTTGGCCTCTATGTGGTTGATGGAGCCGGACATGTCGGCCGCAAGAACGATTGCGACGTCGACTTCGTTAATCGGATCGTCAAAGACAACCTTCTCGCGATTTTCATCAGGAGAGAGACCGTTCGTATAAGGATTAGCGTGAGTATACTGGACAGAGACCAGCACAATTTTCAGCAATCCTGCGACCAGTGCGCTAAAGGATAGGACATGCATCTGCCATCTATCCTCATGAGCTTATGAAACTCTGGGGGGCGGTTGATCGCTGACTTCTATTAATTCTGAAGGGAACTCAAGTAGTTGAGATAAAAGGGGGTTACTCTCCTAACATTAGCTTTCTCTATATTAGCTGTGACTATTTCAAAAGTCAACAAAATGGAGGGAGAGACACGGGGTAGGCAGCATGCCGGAGCGGAACGCGAGAACGGCTGCACAGGAGGACGCTCCAGCATCTTTTTATTAGCTAGTGCTAATTAGCAGGCATATGATCTTCAACATGTGGCCGAAGCGGCAACCGGAAAAGGGAATGGCGCGGCGCCGAGCCACTGCCGCGGTCGTCCTTGCGGCACTTTCGTCGCCAGGGTTTTTGGTTCCCTCGAGGGCGCATGATGCCCCGTCCGGCTGGGGCTATCCGCCGGCCTGCTGTCACGGCGACGCGGAACACGGCGAGTGTCAGCGAATCCCAGCGCGGGCGGTTCATGTTCGTCCCGGTGGCTGGGTTGTCATCCTGAGGCCTGGGGATCATCGGAAGATCACGCGGCAGCAGCGATTTGCCTTCATCCGACCGAAGAGCATGAGAACTGTTTTCTTGCACCGCCCGATGCCATGTGACCCGGGAGCGGCGCTGCGTCCGAAAAATCGCGAGATGCGGGAACGGCGCTGCAAGCCGGGTCCAGGAGCATGCTGGGTCGGCGCCCTAAAGGCCGCAATTACACGGCGAGTCAAAGGGCAATGAAATTCAGGCGCAACACAAATCCTCGGTGACCGAAAATCTGGTGCTGCGAGAGAGGATTGAACTCTCGACCTCTCCCTTACCAAGGGAGTGCTCTACCACTGAGCTACCGCAGCCGCCGATGGCGGGGCTTCTGCCATATCGAACCGGCAAGCGCAAGGCCAAGACAGGGGCACAAAACGGGGCCGGGTTGAAAGGCCGCACCGGTCGATCGTTGCGGACATGGCCGTGCCACAATGTTGGCTATCCCTTGATCCGCACCGGCGGGTCGCCGGCCGGGACGGAACGATGAACGGCAAGACAGTTTCTCCGAACAAGGATGGACCACCGGAGAAGGATGGTTCAGCGAAAAAGGCCGGAACGGGCCGCAAGGATCGGCTGGCCGAGCAGCTGCGCGCCAACCTGCAGAAGCGCAAGGCGCAATCGCGCTCGCGAAGGACCGGCGACGCCGACGAGCGGCCGGAGGGGCTGCAGGCGGCGATGAAAAAAGATTAACGCGAATCGGCTATGTTTATCGCCGGTACTTTGGCCAAAGTCGGCGTGGGCCAAAGTGGGGAGTAGCCTGTTTCTTGAACCAAGCCGGCCAATGGTCTAGACGGCCGCAACAGACTCAACCGATTTAAACCGGCCTTTGCGCCGAGGGGACGCTCTTCATGGATCGCATCAGAATTGTCGGCGGCAATAAGCTTGCCGGAAGCATCCCGATCTCGGGCGCCAAAAACGCCGCGCTGCCGCTGATGATCGCCTCGCTTTTGACGGACGACACGCTGACGCTGGAAAACGTGCCGCATCTGGCCGATGTCGAGCAGCTGATCCGCATCCTCGGCAATCACGGCGTCGACTATTCGGTCAATGGACGCCGCGAAAAGCAGCAGGAAGGCTATTCGCGAACCATCACTTTCTCCGCCCGTAACATCGTCGACACGACGGCGCCTTACGAGCTGGTGTCGAAGATGCGGGCCTCGTTCTGGGTGATCGGCCCGCTGCTGGCCCGCATGGGCGAGGCCAAGGTGTCGCTGCCCGGCGGTTGCGCCATCGGCACGCGCCCGGTCGACCTGTTCCTGGAAGGTCTGCAGGCGCTGGGCGCCGATATCGATGTCGACACCGGCTACGTCATCGCCAAAACCAGGAACGGCAGGCTTGTCGGAAACCGTTATGTGTTCCCGAAAGTCTCGGTCGGCGCCACCCATGTGTTGATGATGGCGGCCTCTCTGGCCAAGGGCGAGACGGTGCTCGAAAATGCCGCCCGCGAGCCCGAGATCGTCAACCTCGCCGAATGCCTCAATGCCATGGGCGCGAAGATCTCCGGCGCCGGTACGGCGACCATCACCATCGACGGCGTCGAGGCGCTGTCGGGCGCCCGTGTCAGGGTGATCCCCGATCGTATCGAGACCGGCACCTATGCGATGGCGGTGGCGATGACCGGCGGCGACGTCGTGCTGGAAGGCGCCCGGCCCGACCTGTTGCAGACGGCGCTCGACATCATCTCGCAGACGGGCGCTGAGATCACGCAGACCAATTCCGGTATCCGCGTCAGGCGCAACGGCGCCGGCATTTCGCCGGTCGACGTGACGACGGCCCCCTTCCCGGCTTTCCCGACCGATCTGCAGGCGCAGTTCATGGGCCTGATGACGATGGCCAAGGGCAAGTCGCGCATCACCGAGACGATCTTCGAAAACCGCTTCATGCACGTCCAGGAACTCGCCCGGCTCGGCGCCCACATCACGCTGTCCGGCCAGACGGCGATCGTCGAGGGCGTCGCGAAGCTGAAGGGCGCGCCGGTCATGGCGACCGACCTTCGCGCCTCGGTGTCGCTGGTCATCGCCGGCCTTGCGGCCGAAGGCGAAACCACGGTCAACCGCGTCTACCACCTCGACCGCGGCTTCGAGCGGCTGGAGGAAAAGCTGTCCGGCTGCGGCGCGGAGATCGAGCGCATTTCGGGCTAGAGCCTTTCCGCAAGGCTTGCGGTCCGGTTGCGCGCATCGCCAAGACCGCCTAACAGAAGGCCAAATGTAAACCTTCGCAGGTGCGAATTCCGCATGAATGGCCTCAAGCTTGTCGCACTCGACGATCAGGATCTGAGCATCATCTCGGCGCATGTCCAGGATGCTGTCATGAAGGTCAGCGATCTCGAATACCTGCCTTCGGTAAAGCGCTTCGTGCTGACCATGAACCGCTTCGTCTGGGAGGCGAAATCCGGCTTCTTCCGCCAGCACAATGAGCGGCGGCAGGCGGTGCTGCATTTCGACCGGGTGCTCGGCGCCAAGACCAGCGGCATTGCCCGCGACAAGCCCGACGAAGTGCTGTCGCTGCTGGCGATCAGCTTTCTCGCGCTCGACAAGCCGGCCGGCATCGTCGAGCTGATCTTTTCGGGCGGCGGCACAATCATGCTCGACGTCGAATGCATCGAGGCACGGCTTGCCGATGTCGGCGGCGCCTGGGAAGCGACGTCGCGCCCGGTCCACAGGGTTTGAGCCGATGGCCGTCACGCTTCGCCAATCCGACCCCGATTTCGAGCAGCGCTTTGCCGCGTTCCTGCTGACCAAACGGGAAGTCTCGGCCGATGTCGACGCCGTGGTGCGCGAGATCATCGCCAAGGTGCGCGCCGAGGGTGACGCGGCGCTTATCGGGTACACGCAGAAGTTCGGCGGCGGCGACCTGGCCAGGCTCGGCATCGCCGTCTCCAGGGATGACATTGCCAGGGCCTACCAAGCCGCCGATCCGCAGACGGTCGAAGCGCTGAAATTCGCGCGCGAGCGCATACGCTCCCATCACCAGCGGCAGCTGCCGCAGGACGACCGCTACACCGATGCCGCCGGCGTCGAGCTCGGCTCGCGCTGGACGGCGATCGAGGCCGTCGGGCTCTACGTGCCGGGCGGTACGGCGAGCTATCCAAGCTCGGTGCTGATGAATGCCGTGCCGGCCAAGGTCGCCGGCGTCGAGCGCATCGCCATGGTGGTGCCGGCCACCGACGGCGAGGTGCCGCCGCTGGTGCTGGTGGCGGCCGACCTTGCCGGCGTCTCCGAAATCTACCGCGTCGGCGGCGCCCAGGCGATCGCGGCCCTTGCCTATGGCACCGAGACGATAAAGCCGGTCGCCAAGATCGTCGGCCCCGGCAATGCCTATGTCGCTGCGGCCAAACGCCAGGTGTTCGGCACGGTCGGCATCGACATGATCGCCGGGCCGTCGGAAGTGCTGGTCGTCGCCGACGGCAGCAACGATCCCGACTGGATCGCCGCCGACCTGCTCGCCCAGGCCGAA
Organism: Mesorhizobium sp. M1428; assembly: GCF_040317515.1. Taxonomy (NCBI): domain Bacteria; kingdom Pseudomonadati; phylum Pseudomonadota; class Alphaproteobacteria; order Hyphomicrobiales; family Phyllobacteriaceae; genus Mesorhizobium; species Mesorhizobium sp. M1428. Next base: position 183,556 of record NZ_JAMYKT010000007.1, on the reverse strand, counting down.
CATGACGTGTCGGCGCAGTCGATACTGATCACCAACGACCGTGCCTTTGGCGCAGCGGTCGAACAGGCAGTCGAACGCCAATTACAGAACCTGCCGCGCCGAGAAACGGCGGCGGCGAGCTGGCGCGATTTCGGCGCCATAGTCCTGGTGCCGACGATCGAGGCAGCACTGCCGCTGGTCGACCGCATCGCGGCCGAACATGTCGAGCTTGCCATCGACGACCCCGAGGCCTTCCTGGCGCGGATGCGCAATGCCGGCGCGGTGTTTCTCGGCCGCCACACGCCGGAAGCCATTGGCGACTATGTCGCCGGCTCCAACCACGTGCTGCCGACGGCGCGCTCGGCGCGCTTTTCGTCCGGGCTTTCGGTGCTCGATTTCGTCAAGCGCACGTCGATCCTGAAGCTCGGGCCGGAGCAGTTGCGGGCACTGGCGCCGGCGGCGATCACGCTGGCCAAGGCGGAAGGCCTCGATGCACATGGACGCTCCGTCGCCATCCGGCTGAACATGTAGAAATGTCCGACTACGACCAAACCCGCGCCAGGCTGATCGATGTCGAGCTCGACGAGACGATCGGCCGCTCGACGCCTGATGTCGAGCATGAGCGGGCGGTGGCGATCTTCGACCTGATCGAGGAGAACCGCTTCCAGCCGGTCAATGACGACGGCGCCGGGCCGTACCGGCTGAAACTGTCGCTGGCCGAGTCCCGGCTGGTGTTCGCGGTGGCGCGAGAGGACGGCGCCGCCGTGGTCACCCACATCCTGTCGCTGACGCCGCTTCGGCGGATCGTCAAGGACTACTACATGATCTGCGAAAGCTATTACGATGCCATCCGCACCGCGACGCCCAGCCACATCGAGGCGATCGACATGGGCCGGCGCGGCCTGCACAATGAAGGCTCGCAGACGCTGATGGACCGGCTTGCCGGCAAGATCGAGATTGACTTCGACACGGCGCGCCGGCTGTTCACGCTGGTTTGCGTGCTGCACTGGCGAGGCTGAACTGGCTGCCCCGCTGCCCCGCCCGATCCTGCCCCGCTCGATCCTGTTTGTCTGCGGCATGAACGCCGTGCGCTCGCCGATGGCCGAATTGCTGGCGCGCAAGGTGCTTCCGCCCACCACCTTCGTCGCCTCGGCAGGAGTGCGCGGCGGCGAACGCGATCCGTTCGTCGATGCCGTGCTGGCCGAAGAAGGGCTGTCGCTTGGCGAACGGCACCCGAGAACGATGGACGACCTCGAGGACGACTATTTCGATCTGATCGTGACGCTGGCGCCGGAAGCTCACCACACCGCGCTCGAGCTCACCCGCTCGCTGGCCGTTGAGGTCGAGTATTGGCCGATGCCCGACCCGACCGGCGTCAGCGGCACGCGCGAGCAGATCATGGCCGCCTACCGCGACGTACGCGAGCGGCTGAAGGCGCGGATCGGCCGCCGTTTTCTCGGCAACGGGGCTGAAAACGCCGCGGATTAAGCATGTTCACAAGCGGACGTTTATCATATAGGTTCCGCGCAACTTTCCGGCCGGGGCGCTGGAAGTACCCATCCAAGCAAAGGTATCGAATGCCGAAGGAAGAAGTCCTCGAGTTTCCGGGTGTCGTGACGGAACTGCTGCCCAACGCGATGTTCAGGGTCAAGCTCGAAAACGAACATGAAATCATCGCCCACACGGCCGGCCGCATGCGCAAGAACCGCATCCGCGTTTTGACCGGCGACAAGGTCCTGGTCGAGATGACGCCCTACGACCTGACCAAGGGCCGCATCACCTACCGCTTCAAGTAAGTTCAAGGACCCGGCCGGGATCGCGATGGGCATTTTGCAGAAGCTCGTGCTTGCCTCGGGTTCGCCGCGCCGGATCGAGCTGCTGCAGCAGGCCGGCATCGAGCCGGACCGTGTGTTGCCGGCCGATGTCGACGAGACGCCGCTGCGCGCCGAACACCCGCGCTCGCTGGCCAAGCGCCTGGCGACGCAGAAGGCCGAAAAGGCGCTGGCCTCGCTGAAGACCGAGACGGACTACGCGCCGAGCTTCGTGCTGGCCGCCGACACGGTGGTTGCGGTGGGGCGGCGCATCCTGCCCAAGGCCGAGACGCGCGACGACGCCGCCAACTGCCTCGGGCTTTTGTCCGGCCGTTCGCACCGCGTCTATTCGGGCATCTGCCTGATCACGCCGGGCGGCAAGCAGCGCTTGCGGCTGGTCGAGACCAGGGTCCGCTTCAAGCGGCTGCCGCGCGAGGAGATCGAGGCCTACATCGCGTCGGGAGAATGGCGCGGCAAGGCCGGCGGCTATGGCGTCCAGGGGCTTGCCGGCGCCTTCGTCGTCAAGCTTGTCGGCTCCTACACCAACGTCGTCGGCCTACCGCTCTACGAGACGGTGGCGCTTTTGAGCGGGGAAGGGTTCAAGGTGCACGCCAACTGGCTGTCGGGTGCGCGGCTATGAGCCCGGACGACAAGGTCACGCCGTTACGTCCCAAGCGGCCCTGCCCCGAATGCGGCAAGCCATCGGCGCGCGAAACCTATCCGTTCTGCTCGAAGCGCTGCAAGGACATCGACCTCAACCGGTGGCTGAAGGGGGTCTACGTCATCCCGGGTCGCGACGACGAGGACGACAACGACGACCAGAAATAGCGCCGTCCGCCTGCGGTTTTCCACAAGCTTGGGACGGTTTCGCGGCCGCGATCGTGACCGATGATCGGCCTTGCCGACTGCCTCTCGTTTCCCGCCTGAAATCAATGTCCAGGCCCTGTTCCCATCCGGATAGATCGGATGGAACAGGGTCTGGCGTTTTGTCTTTTCCGAAAACCGGATTCCACTTTTCGGGATCATGCTCTAAGCGCTGGACAGGCCGAATTCCCGTGCTATAACCCACGCGCTTTCAAGGGGTGCCGACGGCGCTTTCATGAACCCGGTGTGCAGATTGCCGCGTGCCGGAGCAGGCCCAGATAGCTCAGTTGGTAGAGCAGCGGACTGAAAATCCGCGTGTCGGTGGTTCGAATCCGCCTCTGGGCACCACTACTTCCTCATATAAAATTAATGGCTTGCGGTGTCGCCAACTTGGCGACTTACGGCATTTCATGTCGCGCCGCGTTGCGAACTGATTGAGCCAAGCGAAGCGCAGCCAAAAACGACACTCGATACTTTCCTGCCAATGGCTTCAACAAAGACCAGCCTCATGGCAAATGCTCGGTTTCAAATTTCATGTGCCCGCCGGCTTTACCGCTTTCTGGCAACCACCAGGAAATTCTGCGCAAGCCCCGCCGGAATCCTGGCACTTGCGCAGATCCTTTCAAACGGCACGATCAATATTTCGCAGAGTCTTGGCAGCAAATTCCCGGGTCGCGGCAAAAAACCGTACCCAACTATCCGCTCGACAATAAAGCCATTTGCAATGAGCATCTGCTCGTATCGTTTAATGCTCAAAGTGTGGCGGACTGTCCCTCCTGCATAACGGTTCAGAATGCGGCAGACCAGCCCTATTGGCGAGGTCGCATTCATGTGGATATTCGAGATTAGCAATCCACCTTCGTTCAAATGCGCGCTGATGGCCGACAGTGCATCCTTCCTGAGCTCATCTTCAGCATTGAGGAAGAATCTGAATGCCGTGACCACGTCGAACCTTTCGACAAGCGGAGAGAACGTAAGATCAGCGCGGACCAATCTCACGTTCTTCGGAACCCGTGCGCTAGCCAGCATAGATTGGGAGATGTCAACGCCGACGACTTCACCAAAAAATTGAGCGGCGATATTTGCTATGCGGCCTGTGCCGCATGCGAAGTCCAGGCATTTCCGGTTCGGCCCGCCGACAGGCAGGAGAGTACGTTCGACCAAAGGCTTTTCGATACCCGACCACAGAGCTGCATAGTAGCCGGACCGGAACGTGTCGGAGTAATGGGCACCGTACCCAACCGTCTGATGGCTTGCTCGGTAATCCGGACGAGCGGGTGCACGGTTCTCATGGGCGCTCCCTAACGGTCGCCACTGCGCCCGCAGAAATCTGCGAATGCCAACCAACGATCTCACCGTGAGCACCATGCAACTCGCGCCTCTAGTCTGGCCCGACGCATGCCGTCGCGGGCAATCCGTGCCCCACGATGCGCGCGACGACCTGTTCGAAATTGCGTGGGTCGAGGCCGTCGACACGCATCAGCGGCCATTTGTCTTGCAGGCATTGACCGATCTCCCTCGCGATATCCGCTTGCTTCAGGCCCCTGACCACTCCGACTTCGAGAAGGCGCTCTAGGTATGGCTGCCGCGCATACCGCTCAATGAGCCGGTGGCGCAGCGTTTCCCCGGGCGCGTCGACTTGAATGAGGAGATCCGGTCGCGGCAGGAACGTCAGGCAATTACGAACCATGTCGATACTTTGATCTCGTCCCAACAGGACGAGCGCACACAACGCCTGAACGATGCCCTCTTCGAAAATGAAGTACCCTTCTGAGGCCTGCGCCGTATTCCAGGCTTCGAAGAGCAAAACGACGTCGACCTTCAGACGCAATGCCCATATTCGACTTTTTGGAGGGATCGATGCCAAAAGCCGCGCAGCGGCCCCCTCGCTCGGCGGGGTCGAGAACAAGACCGGACTCGCGGTGGCGAGCTTGTGCACCAGACGCTGGATGCCATGGCGTGTCTCCGGGCCTTCATCCTCGACCGAATCGACTTCGCTGCCGAAAGAGACAAAATCAATCCGGCGATAGCCGTTGACGGTCTTCACACGGATGTCGTGTTTCGCCAGCTCACGGCAAAGGGCGCGGAGAAGGGTCGTCTTGCCTGCGCCCGGCGGACCGAACAACTCGATAATCATGTAGGGATCTCCCGAACAGGAAGCAGAAAGATCGGATGAAGCGAACTCGCCCGCTCCGGCGGTGTGGCGAGCGTAAATACTCTGGCATCCGCCTGGCCGAGTTGACCCCGCTCGCTGGCATCCTGCCGACGCCGCAAAAAGTTTTGGAGGAGATGCGATGCGGCGGAAGATTGCCTTTCCATGGCGTGCAGTCCCGTCTGTTGAGCCGCGACAGCGTTGCCGGTTGACGTGAGAACTTGCAATTGCTTCTCGATCGCCTGCGCTTGCGGCTGGTCGACACGCCTGTCGCTATCGAACTGGCTCGTCGCCCGTGCCATCTCCCGATCGATCGAGCGCCCCTCGGTTGCCCGTTGGTCGACGTCGGTCGTGGTGGCTTCCAGGCGTGCGAGCCTCGACGACGCCGACCCCGGCGCCTGCGCCAACACCTCCGTCGTCGCGCCGCTTGCGCCCATACATGGACCTCAGAAAGTCTCTAAAAACGCCTGGGGATCAAAGCTTACTGTGAGCGCCGAACCACACCATCATCCATCTGAATGACTGTCGGCACCACGGCACGCGCGTTTGGGCGCTGAACAGGGCAACGAGTTCAGGCCGAGCGGGCGCTTTTGGCTTGACGCGACACAAACGCGACATTCGGCCTAAAATCTGAACAATATCAATGACCGACAGCGGACTGAAAATCCGCGTGTCGGTGGTTCGAATCCGCCTCTGGGCACCATTTTTCCCTGTACGGCCCGGAGACATAGGTAACAACCTCGCGCCGATCGGCGATCGGATTGTCGATGGCGTGCAAGAATTATCTGGACCATGGCGCCAGCGACCCCTGCTCGCGGGCCAAATGTCGATGAAGAACGTCTTCGGCATCTTGGATCCCGCTTTGGCCATAACCGCTCTACAGACCGAGGGCGCAGCCGTCTTTGCGCGGTTCAGAACCGCCCAGCAGGGTCCCGTTTGCCCAGTCGATGCGAATGGCCTGCGCACCGCCGATCGGGTCCGTGGCGGGAATGATTTCGAAACCGCGCCGGCTAAGTTCAGCCGCGGTTTCGCCAGCGAGCCCGTGTTCGGCCTGGACCTTCATGGTGCCGCTGACCGGGGCGACCCGCGGCAGATCAATCGCCTCCTGCAGATCCATCCCGAAGTCGAGCACCTTCGTCAGCAGGTGCGCGTGGCCCATTGCCTGGTAGTAGCCACCCATAACGCCGAAAGGCATTTCTGCCCGGCCGCTTCTCGCAAGCATCCCGGGTATGATGGTATGCAAAGGCCGCTTGTTCGGCGCCACTGCATTGGGGTGCCTGGGGTCAAGCGAAAAGCTTTGCCCGCGATTGTGCAAGACGACACCGGAGCGTGGCGAGACCAGGCCCGAGCCAAAGCTGTCGAAGACCGAGTTGATGAAACTGACCGCATTGCGATCCTTGTCGACAACGGAAATATACACCGTGTCGCTGTGCAGCGGCATATCGAACGCGGGCAGGTCCGCGCGAGCGCGCTTTGGGTCAATCATGCCGGCCAGACGATCGGCCCAGGCATTCGACAACATGTCGGCCACCGGGACCTCGGACGCGTCGGGATCGGCGACGAGCAGGTCACGCGCGGCGTAAGCGAGGCGTGTCGCTTCGATTTCCAGGTGAAGCCGGTCGGCGGATTGCGGGTCGCCGTTGGCTTGGAAACGCGAGAGGATGTTTAGAATGAGCAGCGCGATCACACCCTGGCCATTCGGCGGACATTCGAACACATCGCAGCCTCGAAACGCCGTGCTGATCGGGGTCACGTATTCGCCTGTTGCCGAGGCGAAATCTTCGAGTGCGTGCAATCCGCCGAGCCCACGAAGATAGGCGACCATGTCTTCGGCCACAGGGCCAGTGTAGAAGGCCTCTCGTCCTTTTTCGGCGATCAGCCGCAGCGTTGCAGCCAACTCAGGCTGGCGATGCACTTCGCCAACGCGTGGTGCGCGGCCGTTTGGCAGGAAAATCCGTTTCGCCGTCACATCGGAGGCCAGAAGTTCTTCCTCCAACGCCCAGTCACGATGGACCCGCGGTGAAATGGCGTAGCCTTCCTCGGCGAAACGTATAGCGGGGGCCAGGATTTGATCGAAGGGCATGTGTCCATGATCAGCGTGCAATCTGGTCCAGGCATCGATCGCTCCCGGGATGGTGACGGAGCCAGGAGAATTGCGGGCCACCTCGGCCATGCCACGTTCGAGGAACCAGTCAATTGTGAGGGCCGCGGGTGTCCTGCCCGATCCGTTGTAGGCGATGACCTCGCCGGATCCGTTTCGCGACAGGAGAGCGAAGCAGTCGCCCCCAATGCCGGTCGAGGCTGGCTCGACGACACATTGCACTGCGCAGGCTGCGATGGCGGCATCCATGGCGTTGCCGCCGGCCGCCATGATCTCGACCGCCGTCAGGGTTGCCGACGGATGAGAGGTGGCGGCCATGGCCTCGCGTGAAACGACGACCGAGCGCGTTGGTTTCTCAAAATTTCGCATGCTATGCCCTTCTGATCGTGCTCAAGAGGCGGCGTCGCTCATCGTCGAGGGGCGGTGCCGCAGATGCCGCGACATCCAGTATTCGAGTGCCGCCAAGGCACGGATGATCGCGAAGTTCAAAGTGAGATAAATGGCGCCCGCGCAGATGAAGACTTCAAAGGCGCGGTAGGTCTGCGAGATCAATCCCTGCGCAATTCCAGTCACCTCCATCAAGGTCACGATGGAAGCCAGAGACGTGCCCTTGATCATCAGGATGATTTCATTGCCGTAACTCGGCAGCGCCTGGCGAAAGGCCAGCGGCAGGATAACGTGCCGATAAGTCAGACAGGTGGACAGGCCGACAGACCGGGCCGCCTCGACAAGGCCGCGTGGCACCGATTGAATCGCGCCGCGGAGGATTTCGCTGCCATAGGCGGTGGTGTTGAGTGTCAGGGCGATGATTGCGCACCAGTAGGGTTCTCGGAAAACGGCCCATAATCCAATTGCCGACAGTTGGTGCCGGAACTGACCAAGGCCATAATAGGTCAGAAAAATCTGCACCAGCAGAGGCGTGCCCCTGAACATGGCAACAAAGCCACGGATCGGCAAAACGACGAAGGGCGATTCCGATTGCTGGGCAAGCGCCAATGTGACGGCAAGAACGAAGCCGGCAACAATGGAAGTCAGGGCCAGTTCCATCGTAAGCGGCAGACCGGCAAGGAGCTTCGGCAGGATCTCGAGGAAAAAACCGAAATCTATCATGCCGACCGGACGCGCCAAGGCGCCTTTCGTTCCAGACGGTAAAAGGCATGGCCGGTGACGGAAGCGATAGCCAGATAGAGCAAGGCTGCAGCAATGTAGAAGATAAACGGTTCACGGGTCGAACCTGCAGCGATCTGTGCCTGGCGCATCAGTTCAACGAGGCCGATTACCGATATCAGCGACGAGTCCTTCAGAACCAACTGCCACACATTGCCGAGACCCGGCAGGGCGTATCTCAGGAGCTGGGGAAAAATAACCTGTCGCAGCCGCTGCAGCCGGTTGAGACCAAGCGCGCAAGCGGCATCGTGCTGTCCCTGGTCGATGGCGAGGTAAGCCCCTCGATAGACCTCGGCTTGATAGGCGCCCGAGATGATCGCGATAGCCAAGGTTCCAGTGGCAAAGGCCGGAACGCCGACGAATCCGGATCCGCCCAGGCTATGACCAAGCGAGGTCAGGGCGACGCTTCCTCCATAGTAAAGCAGATAAATGGTCAGAAGGTCGGGCACGCCTCTGAAAACGGTGCAATAGCCAAGGGCCAAGAACCTCAATACCTTGGAGTTGCGGAGACGCCCGGCCGCTGCCAGCCCACCGAATACAGTGCCAAGCGCAAAGCCCAGCACAGACAGAAGCACTGTAACCGAGGCCGCCACGAGAAGAGCAGCCCCCCAACCTCCGTGCTGGAAACCAAGCAGCCGGAATGCGTCAACCATTGATACCCCCGGCAGGGCGAACGGCTCAGCTCCGGAACGTGGTCAGGAATGGCCGTTCGCCGACAAGCGCCTACTTGACTGGAGTGACGTCGCTCTTGAGCCATTTAAGCGACAGGGTTTTGATCGTGCCATCTGCGATCGCGGCGTCGATGGCGCCGTTGAGCATGTCTTTCAGCTTGGTGTCCTCTTTGCGGATACCGGCACCGGAGCCAAGACCGAAGAGCCCCCCGACAAATCCTGGTCCTGCAAGCGTATAGTCGCTGAACTCCGGTTTGCTCAGCGTGGCGGCCAGCGCTGTCTGCTGTGCGAAGAGCGCGTCGATGCGACCGGCGGCGAGATCGAGATCGTGTTGCTCGGTGGTCTTGTATTCGCGAATCTCGGCGACGTCCGAGAAGTATTTTTTCACGAATTCCAGGTTCGCCGTTGCGGCCTGAACGCCAATGATCTTTCCCTTCAGCAATGGCTTGAGCTTGTCGATTGCCGCCTGCGCAGAGGCTTCATTGTCCAGCTTGAACCGCTCATTGGAAATGCCGAGCTTGCCCAGTTCGCTATCCTTTGCGACCGCGAAACCTGAGGGATCCACCGCATATGGCTGGGTAAAGTCGATGACCTTCAAACGTTTTTCAGTGATGAACATGCTCGCCATGATCACGTCGAACTTGCCGACGGTCAGCGCGGGGATCATGCCGTCCCAGTCCTGTGCGACGATCTTGCACTCGATCTTCATTCGCCCGCACAGATCATTGGCGAGATCGACTTCGAAGCCGTCCAGCTTGCCGTCGGCTGTTGTGAAATTCCAGGGCGCGTAGGCTCCTTCGGTGGCAATGGTAATTGCCTTTGGTGTTTCTTGTGCAACGGCGGCCTGGACCAGGCCGAACAGGACCGACGCAATGGCTGCGATGCGGCTAATTTTCATGTCATTCTCCTCTTTTTGCCGGTATGGCAGTTCCCTTTCGTCGTGCCGGATTATCTTCCGGCTTCAACGAGTTAGATGATATTTCCTAGCGGCGGCCGGGACTTGCGAAGTTGGCCAGAAGCGGTGCCGTCTCGACGATATGATCCCGCATGACGATCTCTGCCTTGCCGGCATCACCTGACCGCAGCACGTCGATCAGGATCTCGTGCTCGGCACGCGCGCTGGCGGGCTTGTCGACATAGTCGAACCAGATGCGCAGGTAGGGCTCGATCACGACGTGCAGGCTGGCAATCTGCCGGACCAGCTTGGGTCTGTTGCTCAATTGGCAAATCTGCAGATGGAAGGCCTGATGGCGCACGACCCAGTCGCTGCTGCCGGTCTGGCTGGCGCGCTCCATGCGGTCGAGCTGGCGTTCCAGTTCTTCAAGCACTTCGACATCGATGTGCGGCATGGCAAGCCTTACCGCCAACCCTTCGAGCGCCGAGCGTATTTCAAATGTTTCGTAGATCTCATCGAGGGTAAGCCCGGCGACGATGCAGCCACGGTTCGGGCGAATGACCACAAGACCTTCCGCGGCCAGCTGGCGGAATGCTTCGCGAACCGGCATGCGGCTCATGCCGATTTCAGTCGCGATCTCTTCTGGGATCAGCCGGTCCCCGGCCCGATAACGCCCCATCCTCAGGGCCCGCTGAATGTGGCGATAAGCCTCCTCCTCGGCGGTCGTGATGCCCAACGGCCCGATTGCGTCAGCTGCCATGTCCAGGGTCCAATCAGAGCGTATCTGTGTATCCACTTATCCAGTTGTCAGAACCTGTGTCAAGCACCGATGCTTGCGCGCGTTGGAATTTCTCTTGTGAGAATAAGCACTTGGTAGGGAAAATCGGGCAAGCACACCGTAATCGGCTAGCCGCTGATCGGCCTACTTTTCAACGTCCTGCAAAAAAAGGCCCGCCGCCCCATTTGCGAAGCGGCGAGGCCCCATATTCGGGGACGTTGCCGGGGTTACCGGCAGTGCCTACAGTGCAATTCAGGTGCCAGAATTGTTGATCCAAAACGGGTCACCGCACCGGAGGCGCGAACGCGGACCTTCCGCGATCACGCTACTGCCGCGCTTTGCCATTCCTGCTATGTTATTTTCTGGCGGACCTGATTTTTTCCGCCTGGCCGGCGCCCCATCAGGCAACTTACCCCAACGCGCCCCCCAAGTGGCGCCGGCCATTTTCCCCTTATTGGGGCACGGGCGCGCCGATTCTGCGCTTTCGAGCTATGGCAATCCGCCGGCGAGCCGCTTTGTCCAGCCTGCAATTGTCAGCCCGCACGCGATTCCCGCGCAGTCGGCCACCCAGTCGAACAGATCCGGGTCGCGCCCTATCAGTTGCACGGCCTGAAGACCCTCGATCGCCGCGCCGGTGAGAACGAGGAGTACAATCAGCTTCGCCTTGCGTTCCGGCCAGCCGAGACTTCCGAGAGCCGCAAGGACGACGAAGGCGGCGGCGTGATTGAGCTTGTCGTAATCAAACGTGAAAGCCAGGCCAAGACCCTGCAGGAGGCGCTCCGGCAAAAGGGCGAACAGCAGAACGCCGGCAAACGCGGCCGGAAAGGCAATCCTTGCCACGATCTGATAAGAATCCAGGCGCCACAAGGATAGAATGGCCTTTCCGAATGTGCAGGGGGCACCGCCGATCGCTGAATTGAGCGCGAGCGCGGCGTCCAATTTCCGCCGTCCGGGCGTCCGGTGCATCGTCAGAATGAATGAATGCCGCGGTTCTGCCGCTGCACAGGCCGAACTGCTGGGAGTGCTCTGCAATGGTGCGGCTTCCGCGATCACGCAATTACCTGCTGCGCCAGCGCGGCTACTATCTGGCTGCGGCGGACCTGATTTCCGCTTGGCCGGCGCTGCGTCAGGGCACCTTACCCCATGCCACGCGAAGCGGCGCCGGCCAGAATTCCAACGGTTGAGTGAGGAGCGACCCGCGTCAAAAGCCCGCCGCCCTGTCGGACGACGGGCTCCGTTGCCTGGGCGCCAGGGCGCCGCGGTAGCGACTGATGCTACTAATGCTCCCGCAGGTCTCCAATATGCTGCTGCCGGACGGCGTTGCGCATCGGCTAAACAAACGAAGCCCGCGCCTCTGGCGGAGGGCGCGGGCCGACCGGGTTGCAGCCCGATCTGCAGCTGAAACCCGGGAGGTTCCCGCTGCTTAGGATAACAATCAGAGACTTCTAATGTTCCGGTTTAGGGAAGATGCCGGCTGCTTCAGAAATCTCATGGTCGGAGCGATGACGATCGAGGCGTCAGCTCGTGCGCAAGTCGATCTGGAAAATCCGCTCGTCGAAGTGCCGCGTTTCGACGGCAAAGGTCAAGGCCACGTCAAGGACCAGACCGCCATAGTCGTCCCGGACCTTGACTGCAATCCTGCGATGAGGAAGGCCATCCCTGGCCATCTCGCCCAATGTGCGAAGGGCTTCTTTCCTGACCAGCGGGACATCGTCGTATAACGTTCCCTGATCGTCGGAATAGACGATTCCGTCTTCATCGGAATCGAAGAAGTAGCGGGGCATTGCGCTTGGCCGAAGCGGCGGCATCCGGGCACGTTGTCGATAGCTGGCCGCGATCTCGGCCAATCGCGATCAGTGCCTCTCCACCGTTGGCTTGGCCGCCATCTCACTTGCGCTCGCGCAATGCCTTCACCGCCTGCGAGAGGATCATCCGGTCGCCGCCGGTCCTTTTGATCAGCTTGCTCACCTGGCTGGGCGAAACACCATTTTTCCGCGCGAAATATTCGACCTCGTAATACTCATCCGCCGAAACGCGATTGCGATCGCTGAAGTCTCGCTTGGTCTTGTCGTCGGCCATTTCTGTTCTCCTCGCCCCTTCTCTTCGCTTCAGGGGGTCAACTTTGGTGCACGCAGCAATTTAAGGGTTCGCCCGCCACAAAGTGACGGGCGAACCCTTATCGGCGCAGGAAGGGACAGGGCTGCGCAGATGCCGGGTTCGATCGGAATGGAAACAGCCAAGATCGGTGCGAGCAACCGTCGACTTTTTCCATGGAATCCTCCCGGAACGTGCAGCCAGCAACGGCTAGGCGCCGCGGCGGTTCCGGGTCACGCGGCAAACCCACCCTTTGCGCACAAGGATCAGACTTAGGTCCTGCGGCAACACGTCGATTGGTCCCTGCCGGGCGGGACCGAAGCCCCGTCGACGGAACGTTTTCAGCTGCCTTCCGTTCGAGGGAGCCTTGGCGTGAAGAGCGGACCGAGTTCGCAAAGGAGACGACCCATGAGAATGCATCTTTCCACCGCGGTGGCAGGATTGTTGCTGCTGGCAGGCGTCGGTGCCGCCGCGGCGCAAGACGTTGTCATCGAACCGCAGCAGGAAACGGTCATCAAGGAGTATGTGAAGAAGCAGCCGCTGGCCTCGGTGAAAATCCCTGGGGTGGAGCTCAATATCGGCTCAACGCTTCCCGATACTGTCGAGCTTCATGAAGTCCCCAACGTCAAATACCGCTATGTCGTCGTCGACAACCGCACCGTCGTCGTCGACCCAGGCACGCGCAAGATCGTCAAGATCATCGAGTGACGTGAAAGCTTCGGGCAGCCATCGCCCGCCGCTCAGAAATGAGCGGCGGGCGATGTATGCGTCAAGGGTTCCTCGGCGTCCTCGCTCAGCAGGAACCTGCCGTACTATTGAGGGCCGGGGGGCCTCACAGGCAGTTTCAATGCGAACAATCAGCAGACTTTTTGATTTCCATGACCAGGCGGCGCGAGCCGTCGAAGCACTTCAGGCGGCAGGAATTGCGCGCCACCAGATCAGCATCATCGGGCCCTACGACGACGAAATCGGCGCCGTCTTGCGCGGTCCAGGCACCGGTGCCGCCCTTGGCGCGGCGGCGGGTTTGTTGGCCGGCCTAGGCGCCTTTAATATTCCCGGCATCGATCCCCTCGGCGCGGGATGGCTGGCATCGGCCCTCGTCGGTGCAGCCTTGGGCTGCGTTGTCGGCAGACTTTTCGGCACATTGTCCGATATCGGCAAGCAGCCAGGCAAGCCGGATGCCGCACAAGGTGTGATCCTGGTGCTGGCGCATGTCGATGAAAGGCAGGCCGACACCGCACAGGCGGTGCTTGGGGCTTCCGTTCAGGCAACGCAGTCTTTGGCCAGGGCGGCATGAAGATTCAGCTCGAGCAAAGCGCTTGACCAGGCCGCGCAGCGGGACGGCGATCCAAGCGCGAATTCAAAAATCTCTGGCAAGCCGCCGCCAGAAAGTGTTGAACACCGTGCCGATCACATTCGGCGAGCGGTTGCGCTCGGCGAGGCTTGATGATTTGCTGTCGGTTTGCGGAGAACGAATAATGCATGAGCCTGTCGGTCAAGACGAATATGGGTCGACCAGCCCGTTCGATCCGGACGATCTGTCGAGGTTGAACGCAATCGGCCCGAGCGCCGGCAGCAACGATTTCGAAAAATACGCAGTCGCCGTGATCATCGTGTTCGGCGCCCTGATCATCGGTGGCCTGATGGCTGCCGGCTTGAGCTTCGGGCGCCGCAGCACCTTCTTTTTCGCGCTTGGCGGCGCCACAGCGGCATGGATATCCGGCAATGCGCTTCTGCTCGACCGGCCGCGCATCTACGCGCTATTCGTCGGCATCGCGGCACTGATGCTGATAGCGTCGACGATCGCGCTGGTCACCTGATTCAGAGCGTAATCTTCTTGTCGACCATGATCTTATCCGTAAACCGGTCCCCACTTTTTGGGCCTAATACCCGATAGCCTTGCCGGATGCGGCGCGGCTGTCGATGGCGCCATTGTAGCGGGCGCCGCCACCCTTCTCGATTTCCGCCAGGCTCTTGCCGCCGACCAGGATGCCGGCCGCCTGGCCCCAGGTCGTGTCGGCAAGATCGAGGTGGTAGCCCATGCCGGTGAGCAGCTTTTCGGTATCGGGCGACAGGCCGAAAGGTTCGATATAGACCGTGTCGGGCAACCATTGGTGATGGACGCGCGGTGCGTCGATGGCCTCCTGGATGTTCATGCCGTGGTCGACGACGTTGACGATCGCCTCCAGCGTGATGGTGATGATGCGTGAACCGCCGGGGCTGCCGATGACCATGAACGGCTTGCCGTCTTTGGCGAGGATGGTCGGGCTCATCGACGACAGCGGCGTCTTTTTCGGCGCGATCGCGTTCGCCTCGCCCTGGACCAGGCCATAGAGATTAGGCACTCCGGGTTTCTGGGTGAAATCGTCCATCTCGTTGTTGAGCAGAATGCCGGTGCCGGCGGCGACAACGCCGGCACCGAAAGAGCCGTTCAGCGTGTAGGTTACCGCGACAGCGTTGCCATCATTGTCGATGATCGAATAATGCGTCGTCTCGCTGCTCTCGCCAAAGCCCTTCGGCATCAATTCCTGCGAGACGCCGGCCCGGAACGGATCGATCTTTTCGCGGATTTCCCTGGCGTAATTCTTGTCGAGCAGTTTTGCGACCGGGTTGTCGACGAAACCGGGATCGCCGAGCGCCGAATTCCGGTCGACATAGGCGTGGCGCATCGCCTCGACCATAACGTGAACCGTCTCGGCCGAACCGGCGCCGAGATAGGACAGCGGATAGAGCTCAAGCACGTTGAGGATCTCGCAGATGATGATGCCGCCGGAGCTCGGCGGCGGCGAGGAAATGATCTCGTAGCCGCGATAATTGCAGGTCGCCGGCTTGAGCTCACGAACCACGTAGTTTTCGAAATCGGCCCTGGCCAGAATGCCGCCCTTCTCGCCGCTCGCCTTGACGATGGCGTCGGCGGTCGCGCCTTTGTAGAAGGCATCCGCACCGCGCTCGGAAATGGCGCCAAGCGAAGCCGCGAGATCGGGCTGAACGAGGCGCTCGCCGACAGCATAAGGCTTGCCGTCCGGCTTGAGGAAAATGGCTGCCGCCGCTGGGTCCCTCGCCAACCGCTCCGCGCCGCCCCGGAGCGAGGCCGCATCGCCCTGCTCCAGCACGAAACCTTCTTTGGCAAAGCGGATTGCCGGCGCCAGCAAGTCCTGCCGAGACAGCGTGCCGTATTTCTCCCGCGCCATCTCGAAACCGGCAACCGAGCCCGGCACGCCGACCGCCAGATAGCCGTCGAGACTGGCGCCCTTCACCGGCTTGCCGTCCTTGTCGAGATACATGGTTTTGGTCGCGGCCAACGGTGCGCGCTCGCGAAAATCGAGGAAGGTCGAGCGACCGTCCTTGAAGCGGATGGTCATGAAGCCGCCACCGCCGATATTGCCGGCGGTCGGATAGACAACGGCCAGCGCATAGCCGACGGCGACCGCGGCATCGACGGCATTGCCGCCCTTCTTCAGCACCTCGACGCCGACTTCCGAGGCCAGATGCTGGGCGCTCACCACCATGCCGTGCTCGCCCTTCGCCGGCTGCGGCGAGGCGGCAAAGGCGAGGAACGGTACGAAGGTCAGGGTGAGGGAAAGGCTGACGGCGATTAGGGTTCGGCGGGTGTTGTGCATGGCCGTTCTCCGAGGCGTGGGGTAGACCTAGGAAACGCGCTTGGCGGGGTCGAGTCTACTGACATTAATGGGAAGGCGAGGGTTCAGGCCGGCGGAACTGCCGATCTCCCCCCTTGCGGGGGAGATGGCCGGCAGGCCAGAAGGGGGGTGCTGTCCCTCCGACCTCTCCAGCAATGCGCGGGCACATCCTCTGGCTATTTTGCAGGTTGCACGATTCGACGTTGGAGATCCGTCCCACCCCCCTCTGTCCTGCCGGACATCTCCCCCGCAAGGGGGGAGATCGGATTTCGCCTTTGGTTTTCGCCAACATTCAACGCTGACAGGCAACTTTGTTCTTGCTTTGTGCCGGCAGCTATGCTACTAATTCCGGTATGGTGCTAATTGGCTCCAACGACCCGCCCTTCGTGGCGGGTTTTCCATTTTCACCCCAACATCAAACAATCCCGCCACCGACGCTTGCGACCGCCGGCCGTTCGGCTGCGACCTTCGCCCGGTAGCCGGCGGCGCGGTAGGCGGCGACCGGATCGATGGCGCCACCGGTCTTCAGCCGCGCCATGGCGAGGATCGGCTCGACGTCGGTGCGATAGGCTGTCTTCAGCGTTTGCGTCGCCATCAGCGCGTCATTGGCGTCCTGAAAGCCTTCGAGCGCCTTGCGGTCGACCAGCAGCGCCTGGGCATAGGCGCGCTGCACCTCGACCGCCGACAGCATCAGGCTTTCGATCGGATCGGTGACGTTATGGCTTTGGTCGAGCATGTGGGCGGGATCGAAACCTTCGTCACCGGCAAGCTCGGCATCGACCAGTTCATTGAAGACGAGGAACAGGCGGTAGGGATCGATCGAGCCGGCGTCGAGGTCGTCGTCGCCATATTTCGAATCGTTGAAATGGAAGCCGCCGAGCTTCTTGAACTGGATCAGCCGCGACACGATCATTTCGATGTTGACGTTGGGGGCGTGATGGCCGAGGTCGACCAGGCAGAACGCCTTGTCGCCAAGCTCTTTGGCGATGATGTAGTTGGTGCCCCAATCCTGCACAACGGTCGAATAGAAGGCCGGCTCATACATCTTGTGCTCGGTGAACAGCTTCCAGTCGTCCGGCAGCCCGGCATAGATCTCCTTCATCGCGTCGAGATAGCGCTCGAATGCCCTGGCGAAATTGACCTGGCCGGGAAAGTTCGAGCCGTCGCCGATTCATACCGTCAGCGCTTTGGAGCCCAGCGTCCTGCCGATCTCGATGCATTCGAGATTGTGCTCGACCGCCTGCCGGCGTGTTGCTGCATCGGCATGCGACAGCGAGCCGAATTTATAGGAAAGTTTCTGGTCCCTGGCGTCGGAGAAGGTGTTGGAGTTGATGGCGTCGAAGCCAAGGCCGAAGCGGGATGCCGCCTGTTTCAGCCGGTTCGGATCGGCCTTGTCCCAGGGAATGTGCAGCGAGACGGTCGGCGTCGCCTGCGTCAATTGCCGGATTACGGCGCAGTCCTCGATCTTGTCGAAAATGTCACGCGGCTCGCCGGCGCCGGGAAAGCGGGCAAAGCGGGTGCCGCCGGTGCCGACGCCCCAGGACGGGATGGCGACGGCGAATTTCTCGACCTTGTCGCGGATGGCGTCGATGGCGATGCCGCGGCGGTCGAGGCGCTCGCCGAGAGACTCGTAGTCGCGTCTGAGATCGGCATCGCGCGCGGCATTGTGCCTGTCGACGAGGTCGGCGGAGATGATGGTTTCGGACATGGTGGTTTCCTCCCAATTTGCGTTGGTCGGCGCTGCCCCTCACCCTTACCCTCTCCCCGTAAAGAACGGGAAGAGGGGGGATCACCGGCGTTGGAGCGCTTCCCTTCTCCCCGTCACTATACGGGGAGAAGGTGCCGGCAGGCGGATGAGGGGCAGCGCAACCCTTAAAGACGGTCGCTTATCGCGTAAAACTCTGCGCGTTGCCGGCGTCGACGTTGATGATGTTGCCGGTCGATTTGGCCGACATATCGGAGGCGAAGAAATAGATCGCCTCGGCGATGTCTTCGGGGAACACCGACCGCTTCAGCATCGAACGCGAGCGGTAGTGCTCCTCGAGATCGTCGGTCGACATCTTGTAGGCGGCGGCGCGCTGTTCCTTCCACTCGCCGGTCCAGATCTTCGAGCCGCGCAGCACAGCGTCGGGGTTGACGACATTGACCCTGATCTGCGCTTCCGCGCCTTCCAGCGCCAGGCAGCGTGCCAGATGGATCTCGGCGGCCTTGGCCGTGCAATAGGCGGCGGCGTTTGGCGATGCGGCAAGCCCGTTCTTGGAGGCGACGAAGACGACGTTGCCGCCGATCTTCTGCGCCCGGAACAGCCGGAACGCTTCCCGCGAAACCAGGAAATAGCCGGTCGACAGGATGTCCATGTTCTTGTTCCACAGCGCCAGCGTGGTGTCCTCGATCGGCGCCGACGTTGCCAGACCGGCATTCGACACGAGGATATCGATGCCGCCAAATTCGACCGCCGTTTCGGCAAAGCCGGAGATCACCTGATCCTCGGACGTGACGTTGATGACGACGGGCCGGACGAAATCCTTGCCATAGGCCTTGGCAAGCTCGTCATTGGCGCTGGCAAGGGCTGCTTCGTCGATATCGGCCAGCACGACGCAGGCGCCCTCGCGCAGCAGCCGGTTGGCGGTGGCCCGGCCGATGCCGCCGGCGCCGCCGGTGACCAGCGCAATCTGGCCGGCAAGAGCCTTTGGTTTCGGCAGGCGCTGCAGCTTTGCCTCTTCGAGCAGCCAGTATTCGATGTCGAAGGCTTCCTGGTCGGGCAGGCCGACATAGGTCGACACCGTCGAGGCGCCGCGCATGACATTGATGGCGTTGACGTAGAATTCGCCTGAAATGCGCGCCGTCGCCTTGTCGCCGGCGAAGGTGAACATGCCAACGCCGGGCATCAGATAGACGACGGCGTTCGGATCGCGCACGGGCGGCGAATCCGGGTGCTTGCAGCGGTCATAATATGCCTGATAGCCGACGCGATACTCCGCCACATCGTCGGCAAGACGGGCAATGACGGCATCGACGTCGGGATTTTGGGGGTCGAACTCGATGACCAGCGGCCGGATCTTGGTGCGCAGGAAGTGGTCCGGGCAGGACGTGCCTAGTGCCGCCAGCGGCCGCAAATCCCTGGAACTGACGAATTCGAGCACGGCAGGGGAATCGTCGAAATGGCCGAGCTTGTGGCTGTTCTCCGAGATCAGGCCGCGGATCCTCGGCATCAGTTTTGCGGCCACGGCGCGACGCGCCGGCGCATCGAGGGATTTGACGACTTCGCCGCCGAAGATCGGCTTGCCCTGGCTCTTGCGCTCGAACCAGTCGATCGCCTGGTTGATCACCGAGATCGTCGTCTCGTAGCATTCCTTCGGCGTGTCGCCCCAGCTGAACAGGCCATGGCTTGCCAGCACGACACCCTTGGCGTTGGGGTTCTCGAGGCAGAATTTCTCCAGCCACAGGCCGAGCTCGAAGCCCGGACGTTTCCATGGCAGCCAGCCGATCGTGTCGCCGAAGATCTCCTTGGTCAGCGCCTGCGAATCCTTGGCGGCAGCAATGGCGATGATCGCATCGGGATGCATATGGTCGACATAAGGCTTCGGCACGAAGGCATGCAGCGGCGTGTCGATGGAAGCCGCGCGCGGGTTGAGATTGAAGGTGCAGTGAGGCAGATAGCCGACCATCTCGTCTTCGTGTTCGAGGCCGCGATAAAGACCTTTCAGCGCACGCAATTTGTCCATGTAGAGCGTGGCGAAGCCGTCTGTTTTAATCGAGGCGCTGTCGCCGCCCGAGCCCTTGACCCACAGCACTTCCACGCTCTCGCCGGTGAGCGGATCCTTTTGCCAGATCTTGGAGGAGGTGTTGCCGCCGCCATAATTGGTGACGCGCTTGTCGGAGCCAAGAACATTCGAGCGATAGACCAGACGTTCGGGCTCGCTCATTGCTTGCGCTTTTGCGTCATCCCAAAGATTGGCGAGGCGCGTGCCGGAGCGCTTGTCGAGCATAGGTATCCTCCCTTTGGGACACGCAAACGGCGCGGGTCCCTTTTGTACGAATTTCTACGCAAGCGGCGGCCTTGTCAATCACAAACGATCAATATCAGTCATATTGCATCGCACAACGAAATTATCTGATCGGAAATGATTGACACTGCGCGCTTTGGGTGCCTAGATGCTCAGGCAGGGAGGAACCATGCACGAAAAAGAGCGCCACAGGATCATTCTGTCCGCCGTCCAGGAAAAACCTGTGGTGACGGTGCAGGAGATGGTCGACCTGACGGAGTCGTCGGAGGCGACGATCAGGCGCGACATCGCGGCATTGCATGTGCAAAAGCGGCTGCGCCGCGTGCGCGGCGGGGCCGAGGCGCTTTCGCCGCCGCAGTTCATCGGCCTTGCCGGCCGGCCCTTCTCCGTCAACGAGACCATCAACGCTTCGCAGAAGCGGGCAATCGCGCGGGAAGCCGTGGATCTATGCAAGGACGGCGAGCCGATCATCATCAATGGCGGCACCACCACCTTCCAGATGGTGCATTTCCTGACCGGCCGCCGCATGCCGATCTTCACCAATTCCTTCCCGATCGCGGAGCACCTGCTCAGGCACTCCAAGAACACGGTGATGCTGTCAGGCGGCACCATCTACCGCGAGCAGAACATCATCCTGTCGCCGTTCGACAATGACGTGACGCGCAATTTCTACGCGCGCCGCATGTTCATGGGCGCACAAGGGCTGGGGCCGCTCGGTCTTATGGAAGGCGACCCGCTGCTGATCCAGGCCGAACAGAAACTGATCGACCAGGCAGACGAGTTGGTGGTGCTGGTCGATTCCTCGAAATTCCGCAAACGCTCGAGCCTGATCCTGTGCGGCCTGTCGCGCATCGCCACGGTGATCACCGACGACGCCATCGAGGATCGCGAAGCCAAGATGCTGGAGACCGCCGGCGTCACGCTGATCATCGCCCGCACAACGGCAACCAACAAGGAAGAATCTTCGCTGCAGGCCTGAGAAAAACTCACGCCCGCAGCGGTGATGGAATGCAACGCTCAAGGGAGGATATTCGATGAGCTTTCTGAAGAAATTGATGGTTACGGCGGCGTTCTCCGCCGCCATGTTCGTGAATGCCGCCTACGCCGAAAACGTCAAGATCGCGCTGGTGGTGAAGTCGCTCGGCAACGGCTTCTTCGACGCCGCCAACAAGGGCGCCGAAGAGGCGGCCAAGGAGCTCGGCGATGTCGACATCATCTACACCGGCCCGACCAAGGCGACCGCCGAAGCTCAGATCGAAGTGGTCAATTCGCTGATCGCCCAGAAGGTCAACGCCATCGCCATTTCGGCGAACGACGCCGACGCGCTGGTGCCGGTGCTGAAGAAGGCGATGCAGCGCGGCATCACCGTTATCTCGTGGGATTCAGGCGTCGCGCCGGAAGGCCGCCAGCTTCACCTCAACCCCTCCGACACCAACCTGATCGGTGAGACCATCATCAAGCTGGCCGCCGACTATCTGCCGGAAGGCGGCGATGTCGCCATCCTGTCGGCTTCTTCGACCGCGACCAACCAGAATGCCTGGATCGACGCGGCCAAGAAGGTGCTGCCGGAGAAGTTCCCCAAGATCAAACTCGTCGCCACCGTTTATGGCGACGACGACTCGGCCAAGAGCACGGACGAGGCCAAGGGTCTTTTGAAGTCCTATCCGAACCTCAAGGCGATCATCGCACCGACCACGGTCGGCGTCGTTGCCGCCGCGCAGGTGGTGACCGATGAAGGCCTGATCGGCAAGGTCAACGTCACCGGCCTGGCGCTGCCGTCGGAGTTCAAGAAGTTCATCGACAATGGCGCCAGCCAGGCGGTTGCGCTGTGGAACCCGATCGATCTCGGCTATTCCGCGGTCTACCTCGCCCATGACCTGGCGGTGAAGAAGGAAGAAGGCAAGCCCGGTGCTACGCTGTCGATCGGCCGCGTCGGCAAGGTCACGCTCGACGACACCAACTCGGCTGCGATGGCTCCGCCCTTTCAGTTCGACAAGTCGAACATCGAAAAGTTCTCCAAGATCTATTGATCCTGGAGCCTTCGAAACGGTGCGGCGGGGCTCAGGTTCCGCCGCGCTTTCAAACGAACCTTGTTTCAGGGCTTGATACGATTATGGACACGACAGCCCAACACGAAGTGGCGAAGGAAGCGCCTTTGTCTCCCGGACCGCGCCTGATGCTGTCCGGCATCTCGAAAAGCTTTCCCGGCGTGCGGGCGCTGCACGATGTCGGCCTGTCGCTCTATCCCGGCCAGGTAACCGCGCTGATCGGTGAAAACGGCGCCGGCAAGTCGACGCTGGTCAAGATCATGACCGGCATCTACCAGCCTGATGCTGGCACGATCAGCATCGACGGCCAGCCGGTCACACTGCCCAGCGCCCACGCCGCGTTCGGGCATGGCATCACCGCCATCCACCAGGAAACGGTGCTGTTCGACGACCTGACGGTGGCCGAAAACATCTTCCTCGGCCATGCGCCGCGCACGCGTTTCAAAACCATCGACTGGCGCACCATGCGCAAGAATGCCCGCGAGGTGCTCGACACGATGGGCGCCGGCCATATCGACGCCGATGCCAGGCTGAAGGATCTCGGCATCGCCAACAAGCACCTTGTCGCCGTCGCCCGCGCCATGTCGATCGACGCGCGGATCGTCATCATGGACGAGCCGACGGCAGCGCTTTCGATGAAGGAGATCGAAGAGCTTTTCCTGCTGATCGAATTCCTCAAGAGCGACGGCAAGGCGATCCTGTTCATCAGCCACAAATTCGATGAGATCTACCGCATCGCCGACCGCTATACCGTGTTCCGCGACGGCGAGATGGTCGGCGAAGGCCTGATCAAGGACGCCGGCCAGAGCCAGATCGTGCGCATGATGGTCGGCCGCTCGGTCGATCACATCTTTCCGCAGCGCAAGGCCGAGATCGGCGCGCCGGTGCTCGCCGTCTCCGGCCTGTCGCATCCGACCGAGTTCGACGACATCGGCTTCGAACTGCACAGGGGCGAAATCCTCGGCTTCTACGGCCTTGTCGGCGCCGGGCGCAGCGAGGTGATGCAGGCGATATCAGGCATCACCCGCACCAGCGGCGGCACGATCACGCTGGAGGGCAAGGCGATCGCGCCGAAATCAGCGGCGGATTCGATCAATGCCGGCATCGTCTATGTGCCGGAGGAGCGCGGCAAGCAAGGTGTGGTGATCGGCCTGCCGATCTTCCAGAATGTCTCGCTTCCCTCGCTCAGGCGTACCTCCAAGTCCGGCATGTTGCGGCTGGCGGAAGAGTTCGCCCTGGCCCGCGCCTATACCGAGCGGCTCGACCTGCGCGCTTCCTCGCTCAGCCAGGATGTCGGCACGCTGTCGGGCGGCAACCAGCAGAAGATCGTCATCGCCAAATGGCTGGCGACCGCGCCCAAGGTGATCATCCTGGACGAGCCGACCAAGGGCATCGACATCGGCTCGAAGGCAGCCGTGCACGGCTTCATGGCCGAGCTCGTCGCGCAAGGCCTGTCGGTGATCATGGTGTCGTCCGAACTGCCGGAAATCCTCGGCATGTCCGACCGCGTCGTCGTCATGCGCGAGGGCCGCATTGCCGCGGTCTACGACAATAAGGGGCTCGACGCCGAAACCTTGGTCAGGACGGCAGCGGGGATCGCGGCATGAAGGCTTTTCTCAGATATCGCGAGGTCTGGCTGCTGGCGGCAATCGTCGTGCTGATCGGGCTGATCTCAACGCGGTTTCCAGGTTTTGCCGATCCGGCCAATCTGCGCCAGGTGTTCAACGACACGTCGATCCTGATGATCCTGGCACTCGGCCAGATGGTCGTCATCCTGACCCGCTCGATCGACCTGTCGATGGCTTCCAATCTCTGCTTCACCGGCATGGTGGTGGCGATGCTGAACGCCGCACATCCGGCAATCCCGACCCCGCTGCTGATCGTCATCGCACTTCTGGTCGGGCTGGTGCTCGGCGCCATCAACGGCCTGCTGGTATGGCGGCTGAACATTCCCTCGATCGTGGTGACGCTCGGCACGCTCACCATCTACCGCGGCGCCACCTTCGTCATATCAGGCGGCGCCTGGGTCAATGCCGACCAGATGAGCCCTGATTTCATCGGCCTGCAGCGCGCGGCGTTCCTCAGTATTCCGGTGCTGTCGTGGATCGCCCTTTTGGTCATTGCCCTGTTCTTCCTCGTGATGACACGCACCGCGCTCGGCCGCTCGATCTATGCCATCGGCGTCAACCCGACCGCATCGGTCTATGCCGGCATCGATGTCGGCCGGACGAAATTCATCGTCTTCTGCATCTCGGGGATGATCGGCGGCCTCTGCGGTTATCTCTGGATCTCGCGCTACGTCATCGCCTCGGTCGAGGTCGCCAATGGCTATGAGCTCAACATCATCGCCGCCTGCGTCATCGGCGGCATTTCGATCGCCGGCGGCATCGGCTCGGTCGGCGGCGCGGTGCTCGGCGCGCTGTTCCTCGGCATCATCTCCAACGCGCTGCCGGTGATCAATATCTCGCCCTTCTGGCAAATGGCGATTTCAGGCAGCGCCATCATCCTGGCCGTGGTGCTCAACGCGCGCGGCGAACGCCGGCAAGGCCGCATCATTCTCAAAAAGGCGGAAGCGGCATGACCGACACCCCTGCCCCACGCCACATTCCCGATCGGCTCGACAAGCCTTTCACTGCGGCGGTCTTCTCCTGGGAGGCGCTGCTGGTCGTTGTCGCTGTTGCCATTTTTGCCGTCAACAGTTTTGCCTCGCCCTATTTCCTCGACCCATGGTCGCTGTCGGACCTGACTTTCAACTTCACGGAAAAGGCGCTGATCGCGCTCGCCATGGCGCTGCTGATCATCTCCGGCGAAATCGACCTGTCGGTGGCCGCCATCATCGCACTCGCGTCAACAATGATGGGCATGGCGGTGCAGGCCGGTGCTGGCACTCCGGTGCTGATGGCAATCGGCCTCATCGTCGGGCTCGGCTGCGGCGCCTTCAACGGCCTGCTCGTCACCAGGCTCGGCTTGCCGTCGATCGTCGTCACCATCGGCACGATGAGCCTGTTTCGCGGCATTGCCTTCATCATCCTGGGCGACCAGGCCTACAAGGGCTATCCCGCGAGCTTCGCCTTCTTCGGCCAAGGCTACGTCTGGTGGGTGGTGTCGTTCGAACTGACGCTGTTCCTGGCCGCGGCAGTTATCTACTGGTTCCTTTTGCACCGGACGAGCTTCGGCCGCCGGGTCTTTGCCATCGGCAACAACCCGGTCGCGGCGCAGTTTTCCGGGGTACGTGTCGGCCGCATCAAATTCATCCTGTTTTGCCTGACCGGCCTGATGGCGGGCATCGCCTCGGTGCTGATCACATCGCGGCTCGGCTCGACCCGGCCGTCTATCGCGCAGGGCTACGAGCTCGAAGTCATCACCATGGTGGTGCTCGGCGGCGTCAGCATCCTGGGCGGCGCCGGCAGCATTCTGGGTGTGGTGCTGGCCGCCTTCATCATGGGGCTGGTGACCTTCGGCCTCGGCCTGCTCAACGTGCCGGGGATCGTCATGTCGATCTTCATCGGCCTGCTGCTGATCATCGTCATTGCGCTGCCGATCCTGTGGCGGCGCGTGCAGCGGGAGCGCTTTGCCTGATGCCGGAGAAATACGCGTTCAAGATGAGGCTCAATCCGGGCATGAAGGCCGAATACAAGAGGCGCCACGACGACATCTGGCCGTCACTCGTCGCGTTGCTGAAACGGGCCGGTATCTCCGATTATTCGATCCATCTCGACGAGGAGACCAACACCCTGTTCGGCGTGCTGTGGCGGCGCGATGACCACGGTATGGACGAATTGCCGAAGCATCCGGTGATGCAGCGTTGGTGGGCCGAGATGGCGGACATCATGGAGACCAGGCCGAACAACGAGCCGGTGGCGGTGCCGCTGGAAACAATGTTCCATATGGAATGACCCGCCACGTCGCCGTCATCGATATCGGCAAGACCAACGCCAAGGTGGCGCTGGTCGATCTTGCCGCAGCAAGCGAAGTCGCGCTGCGCAGGATGGTGAACGAGCCGGTTCGGCAAGGCCGGTACCCGCACCATGACGTCGAGCGGTTATGGGCGTTTATCCTCGGCAGCCTGGCCGAGATCGATCGCGAGCAGCGCATCGATGCGATATCGATCACCACCCATGGCGCAACGGCCGTGCTGGTCGACGCATCTGGCGAACTGGCGCTGCCGGCGCTCGACTACGAATTCGACGGGCCGGATGCCCTTGCCGGGGACTATGACACGATCCGTCCGGCGTTCTCCGAGACCGGCACGCCGCGCCTGCCGGCCGGCCTCAATCTCGGTGCGCAGCTGTTCTGGCAGCAGAATCGCTTTCCGGCGGATTTCGCCAGAACCGCCGCGATGCTGATGTATCCGCAATACTGGGCCTTGCGCCTGACCGGCGTCGCCGCCAGCGAGGTGACTTCGCTCGGCTGCCACACCGATCTTTGGAACCCGTGGAAAGCGGATTTTTCGTCGCTGGTCGACCGGCTGCAATGGCGCCGGCTGATGGCGCCGGTGCGGCAGGCCAAGGACCGCCTGGGCCCGATCCTGCCCGCTCTGGCGTGGCAAACCGGCCTCGACCCACAAACGCCGGTGTATTGCGGCCTGCACGATTCCAACGCCTCGCTGCTGCCGCATCTCCTATCCGGCAAGCCGCCTTTCTCCGTCGTCTCGACCGGCACCTGGGTGGTGTCGATGGCGGTCGGCGGCAGCAAGGTCACGCTCGATCCGGCACGCGACACGCTGGTCAATGTCAACGCACTCGGCGATCCCGTGCCCTCGGCGCGCTTCATGGGCGGCC
This sequence comes from Mesorhizobium sp. M1428, assembly GCF_040317515.1. Taxonomy (NCBI): domain Bacteria; kingdom Pseudomonadati; phylum Pseudomonadota; class Alphaproteobacteria; order Hyphomicrobiales; family Phyllobacteriaceae; genus Mesorhizobium; species Mesorhizobium sp. M1428. The sequence continues at coordinate 156,570 of NZ_JAMYKT010000007.1, read as the reverse complement.
GCGAGTTTTCCGTGCTGACCGAGGGCCAATCGGAGAACTGGACGGACGACGATGTTGCCACGGTGCTGGCGCGCAAGACGTCCCTGTTGCCCTCGACCCAACAGGGTTCGGGGCCGTTTCCGCATCATACCGCATCATCGCTTAACGCGGACGGGATGAGCGCCGGCCAGCGCTTTGTCGCCATCTCGTTCTACCTGGCGCTGATGACCGCGACCTGCCTCGACCTGATCGGCGCGGACGGTCCCACCATCGTCGAAGGACCCTTCGCCCGCAACCGGCTGTTTACCCGCATGCTGGCTGCGGCGACAGCACGCGCCGTCATTGCCTCCGAGGCTGCGACAGGCACCAGCATCGGGGCCGCCTTGCTGGCGTCGGACCAGGGGACACCGCAAGGCAGGGGCGAAAGGACCGAACCGTCGGCCGATCCACTCTGGACAAGTTACGTGCGCTCCTGGCGTTCGGCGGTCGACGAACGAGCCTGACCGCCGAGCTCATGGCGCCCTGATGTCGGGAGATGCCTAGCCCGCGTAGAGCAATCCTTGCGGATCGATCTCCGGCTTGCGGCCGGCAACTATGTCGGCAAGGAACTTTCCCGAGCCGCAGGCCATGGTCCAGCCGAGATGGCCGTGGCCGGTGTCGAGGTAGAGATTGTCGTACCGCGCCCGGCCGATGACCGGCACGGAGTTCGGCATCATCGGGCGAAGTCCAGCCCAGAGCTCAGCCTTGCTCTCGTCGAAGGCGCCGGGGAACAGGTCCTTGCCGGTGTTCAGGATCGAGTTGAAATCGCGTGGCTTGAACGTGCGGTCGAACCCGGTGAACTCCGCCGTCGAGGACATCCGCAGCCGATTTCCCAGCCTGGAATAGCCGATCAGCCGATCCTCGTCGGCGCCGCCCATGATCGGCCCCTTGCTTTCATCTTCCAGCGGAACAGTCACGGTATAGCCCTTCACGGGGTAGACGGGGAGGTCGATGCCGTAGCGGCGGCCGAGCAGGCCGCTCTCCGGCCCCATGGAAATGACCACCGCGTCGCCGGCCACCGGGCCGGCCGAGGTCATCACGGCGCGCACGCGGCCGCCGTCGATCTCGAGGCCTTCGACAGTGGTGCCGTAGAGGAACTGGACGCCGAGTTTCTCGGCGGCATAGGCAGCGAGGCGCTGCGTGAATTGGCTGGAGTCGCCGGTCTGGTCGATCGGCGAATAGACGCCACCGGCAATCTTGTCCTTAGCGCCGGCGAGGCCCGGCTCGAGCTCGACCAGCCGGTCGCGGCCGACGATCTCGATCGGCAGGCCGTGTTCGCCGAGATAGCGGTAATTGTCGGTGCCGGTGTCAAAGCTCTGCTGCGAGCGGAAGAAATACAGAATCCCCTTCTTGCGCTCGTCATAGTGGATGCCGGTTTCGGCGGAGATGGCGTTGATGCAGTCGCGCGAATAGAGCCCCAGACGCAGCTTGACGTCGGTGTTGGCGCGCATGCGCTTATGCGTGCACTGGCGCAGGAAGCGCAGGCTCCAGGCGAAAAAATATGGATCGAAGCGCAGGCGCACCTTGATGCCGAGATCGTGGTTATAGAGGCCGCGCAGGAACGTCTTCAGCGCTGCCGGCGAGGCCCAGGCGGTGGCGTCCCCGGGCGACACCAGGCCGGCATTCGACCGGCTGGTGCCGCGTGCTGCCGCCGGATGGCGCTCGATCACCGTCACCTCATGGCCGTCGCTGGCCAGACAATAGGCCGCCGCCGTGCCGACGACGCCGGCTCCAAGCACCAGGATTTTCATTCCGCCCCCAGCGCGCTGAACCAACCTTTGCGGAGAGCCCACTTCACCCCAGAGCCGAATTCTTGCTGGTCAGGATGCGCTCCCAGGCAAGCGCATCGGCAACAATCTGGTCGAGGTTGTCGCGCTGCGGGGTCCAGCCGAGTTCGCCGCGCGCCAGCTCCGAATTGGCGACGACCGCGGCGGCGTCGCCGGCGCGGCGATCGCCCATCCGCACGTCGAAATCATGGCCGAAGACGCGGCGGACGCTGTCGATGACCTCGAGCACCGAATAGCCGTGGCTGTAGCCGCAATTGGCGACCAGGCTCGATCCGCCGGCACGCAGCCGCTGCAGCGCCAGCCGATGCGCCGCCGCCAGGTCGCTGACGTGGATATAGTCGCGCATGCAGGTGCCGTCCGGCGTCGGATAATCGGTGCCGAACACCTGCATGAAGGGACGCTTGCCGAGCGCCGTCTCGCAGGCGACCTTGATCAGATGCGTGGCACCGGGCGTCGACTGGCCGGTGCGGCCCTTCGGATCGGCGCCGGCGACGTTGAAATAGCGCAACGCCGTATAGCGCAACCCATGGGCAATGGCTGCGTCGCGCAGCATCCATTCGCTCATCAGCTTGGACAGGCCATAGGGCGATTCCGGCGCAAGCCGGGCATCCTCGCGCACCGGCTCCAGGCCGGCGCCGCCATAGACGGCGGCGGTCGAGGAAAAGATGAAATTGGGCACGCCTTCGCGCACTGCGGTCTCGATCAAGGTGCGCGTCTTGCAGGTATTGTTCTCGTAATAGGCAAGCGGGTCGGCGACCGATTCGGGGACCACGATCGAGCCGGCGAAATGGATGATCGCGTCGACCTTATTGTCGCGGATGATCGAGGCGACCAGTTCCCTGTCGGCGACATCGCCGACGACGAGCTTTGCTTCCGGGGCTACTGCCCATTCAAAGCCGGTGGAAAGCCGGTCGAGGACGACGACGCTGTCACCCGTGTCCAGCAATTCCCAGACCATATGGCTACCGATATAGCCGGCCCCGCCTGTCACCAAAACCGTCATCCGCATCCTCGCTATTCATGATTTATCGGAACTGTCTCAATCGTCGCCTTACTGGAAAACCTGCCGCCAAGCCATTAGAACCTGCGGTAACCGGTCTCATCGGCGTGTGGCATTGTCCTGAAACAAGATTGATCCACATCAAGGGAATAGGCCACGTTCCGTGGTCGTTAGGAACAGGCTCGGGGCGTGGCATTTTGACCAAAAAGGCCAGGTGGACGACGAATGGGCCAATGACTATGATCCCGCGCAAAACTGGGAAGGCGACATGAACTATCAGCGGTTTTTCGAGGAAGCGATCGACCAGCTCCATGCAGAGCGCCGCTACCGCGTCTTCGCCGACCTTGAGCGTATCGTAGGGAAATTCCCGCGCGCCATCTGGCGTGCCAATGGCCGCGCCGAGGAAATCACCGTCTGGTGCTCCAACGACTATCTCGGCATGGGCCAGCATCCCGACGTCATTGCCGCGTTCCAGAAGGCGGCAGGCAAGATGGGGTCGGGGGCCGGCGGCACCCGCAACATTTCCGGCACCAGCAACCCGCTGGTCGAGCTCGAACTGGAGCTGGCCGACCTGCACGACAAGGAAGCGGCACTGGTTTTCACCTCCGGCTTCGTTTCCAACGAGGCGTCGATCTCGACCATTGCAAAGCTGCTTCCCAATTGCCTGATCATCTCGGACGAGCTCAACCACGCTTCGATGATCGAGGGCGTGCGGCGCTCGGGCGCCGAGAAGAAGATCTTCCGCCATAACGATGTCGCGCATCTCGAAAGCCTGCTGCAGACCGCCGGCCGCGAGCGCGCCAAGCTGATCGTCTTCGAGAGCGTCTATTCGATGGACGGTGACATCGCGCCGATCAAGCAGATCGTCGATCTCGCCGAGCGTTACAACGCCATGACCTACATCGACGAGGTCCACGCCGTCGGCATGTACGGGCCGCGCGGCGGCGGCATCACCGAGCGCGAAGGGCTGGCCGACCGCATCGACATCATCGAGGGCACGCTGGCCAAGGCGTTCGGCACGCTTGGCGGCTACATCGCCGGCAACACTGCGGTGATCGACGCGGTGCGCTCCTATGCGCCGGGCTTCATCTTCACCACGGCGTTGCCGCCGGCGATCGCTGCCGCGGCAACCACCTCGATCCGCCATCTCAAGCGTTCGCAGGCCGAGCGCGACGCGCAGCTGCGCCAGGCGACACGGACCAAGCAAGTGCTGGCCGCGGCCGGCCTGCCGGTGATGGAATCGCCTACCCACATCGTGCCACTTCTGGTCGGCGATCCCGAGCTCTGCAAGATGGCCAGCGACCGCCTGCTCGGTGTGCACGGCATTTACATCCAGCCGATCAACTACCCGACAGTGCCGCGCGGCACCGAACGGCTACGCATCACGCCGACACCGTTCCATTCGGACGCGCTGATCGCCTCGCTGCAGGACGCGCTGGTCGAGACATGGGACGCGTTGGGGATTCCCTACGGTTCGGCCGGCCGGCCTTCGGTGGCCAAAAGCGACCGCGTCATTCCGTTGCTGGTGCCGAAGTCGGGCGGGTAACTCCGCCGCCACGGGCAGCCGCCTATCGGTGCCGCCTCATTTTCAGTGCTGCGATGCCTGGCGCAAACCTCAACACACTTCACACACTCGTCATCCATTTCGCCAGCCGGTGCGCGGCTTCCTCGAGCTGGTCGAGGCGGCGGTGGAAGCACAGCCTGAGGAAGGCTTCGCCGCCGGGGCCGAAGGCGGTGCCGGGAGCCAGGCCGACATTGGCGCGATCGACCATGTCGAAGGCGGCAGCGCGGGAATCGCTGATGCCGTCGACTGCGAAGAACAGATAGAATGCGCCCTGCGGTACGGTGAACCGGGCCCTGCCGGTTTCGGCGAGAATGCCGCAGACCAAGTCGCGCGCCGCCCTCGCCCGCTCGACCTGCTCGACGATGAAGGCGTCGCCTTCATCGAGGGCAATGACGGCGCCGCGCTGCATGAACTGCGCAACGCCGGAAGTCGAATACTGGACCAGGTTCTCGAACACCTGCTGCAAGGCGGGATGGATCTTGATCCAGCCGATGCGCCAGCCGGTCATCGCCCAGTTCTTGGAGAAGGAATTGACGAATAGGATGCGATCCTCATCGGCCATGATGTCGATGAAGGACGGCGCGCGGCCATGGCCGTAATGAAACAGCGAGTAGATTTCGTCGGCGATGATCCACAGGCCCCTCTCGCGGGCGAGATCGAGGATCGCCTGCAGCGTCTCCTTGTCGGCGGTCCAGCCGGTCGGGTTGGACGGCGTGTTGACGAACAGCGCCTTGGTCCTTGGCGTGATCGCCGCTGCGATCTTGTCGACGTCGCAGGACCAGCCATTGCCCGACTGGTCGAGCGTGACCGCGACCGGAACGGCGCCGGCCACCCCGGCGGCGGCGGCGAAGTTCGGCCATGCCGGCGACAGGTAGACGAGTTCGTCGCCCTTGCCGGCCACCGCATCGATGGCCATCTGGATGGCGTGCATGCCGGAGCCGGTGACGATAAATTCCTCGTTGGCGAAAGTCTTGCCGAAATGCCTGGTGTAGTAGCGGGCGAGCGCCTGCCTGAGTTCAGGAATGCCCCGCTGCCAGGTGTAGAAGGTCTCGCCGGCGGCCAGCGCCTTGGCGGCGGCATCGGTGATGAAGGCAGGCGTCGGCAGGTCGCCCTCGCCGGCCCAGAGCGGTATCATGCCGTCGCGGCCGCGGCCACGGTTCATGACGGCGACAATGCCGCTTTCAGGCGCCGCACGCGCCTCGGCGCGCAGAGTATCGATCAGGGTCATGGATGGGTCCGTTTTCGTTTGCTCGACTGCTAGCGTGTTTCAGGGCGGACGAAAACAGAAAACCCCGGCCGCAAGCGACCGGGGTTTTGGTCCAGAAAGTTGCCGCAGGCGCTACTTTCTGGCGAGGAGATCGCGAATTTCGGTGAGCAGCGCGACGTCGGCTGGCGGCGGAGCGGCCGGGGCGGCCGGTTTTTCACGCTCCAGCCGCTGGCGCAGATTGTTCACCGCCTTGACCATCACGAAGATGATGAAGGCGAGGATGAGGAAGTTCAGCGCCACGGTGATGAAGCTGCCATAGGCGAAGACCGCACCCTGTTTCTTTGCATCAGCCAGCGAGGTTGCATTCACCGCGGAAGACAGGGGTATGAAGTAGTTGTTGAAGTCCAGTCCTCCGAAGATCGCGCCAACAATAGGCATGATGATGTCGTCGACCAGCGAGGTGACGATTTTGCCGAAGGCAGCGCCAATGATGACGGCAACGGCCAGGTCCATCACATTGCCCTTGGAAATGAATTCCTGAAACTCTTTCAGCATTCGACTCCTCCTTGTCCTGACCGGCCGTTCTGCCGTCCGCTCCCCCGGCATCGACCGGCAGGCAGAATAGCAAAAACCTGCGGTTGCAACAGGAACAAAAGCTGGTTTCAGCCGGTCACGATTGCCCGACGCAGTCGATATGATACGCCGAAAGCCGCGATGGACTCGATCGCCAAGCTGTGATTGCGTCTGCAAGGCCGGATGAAAAAGCCGGCGCAGGGAGGAAGTTCGAGGCGTGCAGGGCTGGTTCATCGTCATCATCGCGATCGCCTATGTGACGTTGCTGTTCGTCATCGCCAGCCTGGGCGACCGCCGCTCGACTTCAACCGGGCCCGGCTGCGCCCGGCCGTTCATCTATGCGCTCAGCCTCGCCATCTACTGCACCTCCTGGACCTTCTTCGGCTCGGTCGGCCTGTCCTCCGAGCGCGGCCTCGAGTTCCTCGGCATCTATATCGGACCGGTCCTGGTGTTCGTGTTCGGCTTTCCGCTGCTGCAGCGCATCGTCAGGCTGGCCAAGACCGAGAAGATCACCTCGATCGCCGACTTTCTCGGTGCCCGCTACGGCAAGAGCTTCGCTGTCGCGGCGATCGCCACGCTGATCGCGACCATCGGCGCCGTGCCGTATATCGCGCTGCAATTGAAGGCAATCTCCGGCTCGGTCAGCCTGATGGTCGAGCATTATACCGGCTCGCCCCCGTCGTTCGATCCGTTCGTCAGCGACATCTCGCTGGTCGTGGCCATGCTGCTGGCGCTGTTTGCGGTGCTGTTCGGCACGCGCCATGCCGATGCCACCGAGCACCAGGACGGGCTGGTGCTGGCGGTGGCAGTCGAAACCGTGGTCAAGCTCGCCGCCTTCCTTGCGATCGGCCTGATGGTCACGTTCCTGATCTTCGGGGGGCCAGGCGACATGTTCGACCGGCTCGCCGAAAACACGCAGGTGCGCCAGGCGATGGGCTACAACACCTCACTCGCCACCTGGCTGGTGCTGACATGCCTGAGCGGCTTTGCCATCCTCATGCTGCCGCGCCAGTTCTACGTCACCATCGTCGAGAACCGCAGCGAGGCCGAGCTGCGCACCGCGACATGGGTGTTTCCGCTCTATCTGGTGGCAATCAACCTGTTCGTGCTGCCGATCGCATTGGCCGGCCTGGAGCTGGTCGGCCCCAGGACCAGCAGCGACCTCTATGTGCTGTCACTGCCGCTTTTCAGCGGCCACGACGTGCTGGCCATGGCCGCCTTCATCGGCGGCCTGTCGGCGGCGACCGCAATGGTGATCGTCGAAAGCGTTGCGCTGTCGATCATGATCTCCAACGACCTGATCATCCCGCTGTTCGTGAGGCGATTGCTGCGGACCACGACCTCAGAGAGCGAGGACTGGTCGACGCTCATCCTCAATGTGCGGCGGGCGGCGATTTTCATCATGCTGTTCATCGCCTTTCTCTACTACCGCGAGAGCACCAACAGCGCGCGGCTGTCCTCTATCGGCCTGATGTCGTTCGCCGCGATCGCGCAGTTCGCGCCGGCAATGATCGGCGGCCTGGTCTGGCGCGGCGCCAACGGCCGGGGTGCCGCGCTTGGCATGGTCGCCGGCATCGTCGTCTGGAGCTACACGCTGCTGCTTCCGTCGCTCGTCACACCCGATACTGGCATCCTGGTCCACGGCCTGTTCGGCTTCGATGCATTGCGGCCGCAGGCGCTTTTCGGCACCGTCGCCGAGCCGCTGAACCATGGCGTGCTGTGGAGCCTGTCGATCAACACGCTGTTTGTTGTGTTCGGCTCGCTGTCGCGCGCCTCTGTGCCGCTGGAACGCATCCAGGCGTCGATCTTCGTGCCGCGCGAAGCGGGTCCGCTGCCCAGCCTGCGCCGCTTCCGCACCACGATCACCGTCAACGACCTCAAGGACACGATCGCGCGCTATCTCGGTGTCGAACGGACCGAGCGGTCCTTCCAGTCGTTCGAAAAGAGCAGCGGCACTTCACTGCTCGGCAACGAACAGGCCAGCATGGATGTCATCCGCTTCTCCGAGCAGCTTCTGGCCAGTGCCGTCGGCTCCTCTTCGGCGCGGCTGATCCTGTCGCTGCTGCTGCGTCGCAACGACCGCGAATCCAAGGACGCCTTCCGTCTGCTCGACGACGCCACCGAGGCGCTGCAGCACAATCGCGACCTGCTGCAGATCGCGCTCGACCAGATGGAACAGGGCATCACCGTCTTCGACCGCGATTTCCGGTTGATCTGCTGGAACCGCCAGTACCGGGCGCTGTTCGACCTGCCCGACGAGATGGGCCAGGTCGGAGTCTCACTCGATCGTATCCTGCGCCACCTTGCCGAGCGCGGTGACATACCGGCAGACCAACGCGTCACCATGCTCAACCGCCTGACCAGCTTCGTCAGCCCATGGCAGATGGAGTTGAAGACCAGCGGACGCATCCTCGAATTGCGCTCCAATCCGATGCCGGACGGCGGCATCGTCGCCACCTATGCCGACATTTCCGGACGTGTCGAACAGGATCTGGCGCTGAAGCGCGCCAACGAATCGCTGGAACAGCGAGTGAAGAGCCGAACCGCCGAGCTCACCCGCGTCAATGAGGAGCTGGCGCAGGCGCAGATGCTGGCCGAGGAGGCCAATCTCGGCAAGACCCGCTTCCTCGCTGCCGCCGGCCACGACATCCTGCAGCCGCTGAACGCCGCCCGCCTCTATTGCTCGTCGCTGATCGAGAAGACCGGCAAGGGACCTGCCGGCAAGGCGGCGATGAATATCGAATCGTCGCTGGAATCGGTCGAGACCATCCTCGGCGCGGTGCTCGACATTTCGCGCCTCGATGCCGGCGCGATGAAGCCGGACGACACGAGCTTCGGCCTGGACGGGCTGCTGCGCCAGATCGGCAACGACTTCCGGCCGCTTGCCGCCGAAAAGAAACTCGAGCTCTCGATCATGCCCTCGTCGCTCAGCGTCATGACGGACCGCAATCTGCTGCGCCGGCTGATCCAGAACCTGGTCTCAAACGCCATCAAGTATACGCGCCATGGCCGCATCCTGGTCGGCGTGCGGCGGCGCGGCGAACTGGCCGAGATCCAGGTGATCGACACCGGCATCGGCATTGCCGGCGACAAGCTCAACACCGTGTTCCGCGAATTCACCCGGCTCGATGAGGGCATGCGCGAAGCGGAAGGCCTCGGCTTGGGGCTCTCCATCGTCGACCGCATCGCCCGCGTCCTGCGCCTCGAAATCCGGATCTTCTCCAATCCCGGCAAAGGCACGCGCTTTTCCGTGCTGCTGCCGGTGGCGGCCGTGCAGGCACCGCGGCGCGAGGCCGAGGCGAAGCCGCCTGCCCGTGTCGCGGCCTCGCTTGCCGGGCTCAATGTGCTCTGCATCGACAACGACGCCCGCATCCTCGACGGCATGCGGCTGCTGCTGGAGGGCTGGGGCTGCAGCGTCGACACGCTTTCCGGCGCGGAGGATATCGAGAGGTCCGGCATGCATCGGCCGGACATCGTGCTTGCCGACTATCATCTCGACAACAGGACCGGCCTTGAATTGATCGCCCAGTTGCGTGCGATCCATGGCGAGGACCTGCCGGCCGTGCTGGTCACCGCCGACCGCTCGAGCGAGGTTCGCGCCGCCGCCGGCAGGCTGGACGTGCCGGTGATCAGCAAACCGCTGAAACCGGCGATGCTGCGCTCGATGATGGCCAGGGTCAGGCCGCTGGCGCCGGCGGCCGAATAGGAATCAGCCGGCCGTCTGCAACGGGTCGCTGCCGATCTTGGACAAAAGGATGACCGCCTGGGTGCGGCTGTCGACGCCGAGTTTCTGCAGGATGGCCGAGACATGCGCCTTGATCGTCGCTTCGGAGACCCCGAGCTCATAGGCGATCTGCTTGTTGAGCAGTCCCTCGGCCAGCATGCCGAGCACGCGCGTCTGCTGTGGGGTCAGCGCCTGCAGCCGCTTGATCAGGTCGGAAATCTCGGGATCGCGCTCCACCCCGAGATCGATGCCGACGGGAGCCGCGATATCACCTGCAAGCACCGACTGCACCGCATTGCGGATCTCCTCCATGCTGGCCGATTTGGAGATGAAGCCGGAGGCGCCGAGATCGAGCGCGCGCCGGATCGTCACCGGATCGTCATGCGCCGAGACCACCATCATCGGCACCGCCGGATGGATGCCGCGCAACGAAATCAGGCCAGAAAGACCGCTTGCCCCCGGCATCGAGAGATCGAGCAGCACCAGATCGACATCCTCATTGGCCAGGACCAGCGCCTTGGCGCTTTCGAAATCGCCGGCCTCGTGAATGGCGGCAACGTCGCCGATGCCCGCGAGTGCCTCCCTCAATGCACCGCGAAAAAGCGGGTGATCGTCGGCAATGACGAATGTGTAGCCCAACGGTGATATCCCTCCCCGAATCCCGTTTGCGATTTTCCGCCTTGCAGGATCTGAACAATCATAACGCTACGCCTGCTGTTCGGCGTGGCCGGCTTGCTATTCCCGCCCCAGGTCTTTTTGCGAATTGCCTAGGTCTTTTGCGAATTCGGCTTGGCGCCGTCTTCGTCCTTGTCCATGTCCTTGACGATGTCCATGAAGCTGCGCAGGAAGCGCTCCATGTAGCCCATCGTCTTGTTGAAATCCTCCTCGCTGGGCAAAGTCGATTCGAAACGCGCGGCAAGCGAATTTTCGAGTTTGGCGACGCGTTCGTCGAGAGCCTTCACCGAATTTTGCAGCCGGTCGACCTCATCCTGCAAGGCGGCACGTTCGTCGGCCGCCGTCTTGCAGACAAGCTGACCGGAGCGCTCCTCGCAGAGCGACATGGCGCCGGTTTGCGTATCCATGCGCACATAGCCATTGGCCGATTTTTCCAACCGGTAGCGATCGGCTTCCTCGGAAAAGGCCGAGGCCGCGACAAGCGACACCAGTGCTGCGGGGATCAATACGTGTTTCAGACGCATGTTTTCCTCCATGAGCCAGTTGGTTCAATGTATCACATGTTTGCGCCTGAAATGGGGAAGAGTTCGGAGCGTCCGAAACCCGCTTGCCCCTTCCCCGCATGATCTGTTCGGACTATAGCGCAACGATGTCCGAGATCATCTACAAGATAGTTCCCGAGGCGCTGTGGCGCGAGGCTGAAAGAGAAGGCCGCTTCACCGGCGCGCCGATCGACGTCGCCGACGGCTTCATCCATTTTTCCACCGCCGGGCAGGTTCGAGAAACGGCGGCCAAACATTTCGCCGGCCAAAGCGGATTGCTGCTGGTCGCCGTCGATAGCGCGCGCCTCGGCGATGCGCTGAAATATGAGGTCTCGCGCGGCGGCGCCTTGTTCCCGCATCTCTATGGCGGGCTCGGCCTCGATGCGGTCGTTTCAGTGCAGGCATTGCCGCTCGGCGCCGACGGCCGGCATGAATTCCCGGCGCTGGGGGCCGAATGAGCGCGTTCGACCGGATCGGCCAGAAACTGTTGTTCACGCTCGATCCGGAAACCGCGCATGGGCTGTCGATTGCCGCGCTGAGATGCGGGCTGCCGGTCTCCGGGCGCCCTTTGCTAGACGACAGGCTAAGGGTCAGCCTTTGTGGACTCGATTTCCCGAACCCGCTCGGCATGGCTGCGGGTTACGACAAGAATGCCGAAGTGCCTGACGCACTGCTCGGCCTGGGCTTCGGCTTCGCCGAGGTCGGCACCATCACACCGCTGCCGCAGACGGGCAATCCGAAGCCACGCATCTTCCGGCTGCCTTCGGACGGGGCGGTGATCAACCGGCTGGGTTTCAACAATGAAGGCCACGCCGCCGCAGAGAAGCGTCTTGCCGCCCGAAAAGGCCGCCCCGGCATCGTCGGCATCAACATCGGCGCCAACAAGGACAGCGCCGACCGCGTCGGCGATTATGAGCGCGGCGTGATCCGGTTCGCGCGATATGCCAGTTATCTGACAATCAATATCTCCTCGCCGAACACGCCGGGCCTGCGCAACATGCAGGCGCGCGAACAGCTTGGCGAGCTCCTGTCGCGGGTCATGGCTGCGCGTGCGGCGGCACCGGAAAAACCGCCCGTCTTCCTCAAGATCGCGCCGGATCTGGTCGAGGCCGAGCTGGAGGACATCGCCGCCGAGGTCACTGAGAAGAAAATAGACGGCGTCATCGTCTCCAACACCACGATCGCGCGAGCGGGACTGCGCAGCAACGATTTTGTCGAGGCCGGCGGGCTTTCGGGAAAACCGTTATTCGAGCGCTCGACCACCGTGCTGGCAAAAATGCGGAAACTGCTTGGCCGGGATCCTGCCGTCATCGGCGTCGGCGGCGTCGATTCCGCCGAGACGGCGCTGGAAAAGATCCGTGCCGGCGCCGATCTCGTCCAGCTCTATACCGGCATGATCTATGCCGGGCCCGCGCTGCCGGGGCGCATTCTTTCCGGCATGGCCCGTTTCATGGACAGTCAAGGGCTGAAGTCGCTGCGCGAGCTTCGCGACAGCCGCCTCGATCAATGGGCAGCGAAGCCGCTTTAGCGATCAGCCAAAGGCTGTGCGCACCCGCAGCCGCAATATGGCGAGCAGGCTGAAGCCACGCACCAGCAGGAAGACATGCAACGCCGCCCATAGGCCGTGATTGCCGAAGGCCGGCGCCAGGATCAGCAGAGCGGCGCTGAACGACAGGAACGACAACAGCATCATGTTACGCATGTCGCGCGACCATGTCGCGCCGATGAAAACCCCGTCCATCTGGAAAGCTAGCGCGCCGCTGAGCGCGGTGAACGCCGCCCAGGGCAGGTAGATATCGGCAATGGTGCGAACGTCGGTCGAGGTCGTGATCAGGGCGACGAGATCGGTGCCCTCCAGCAGGAAGAAGAGCGTCGCCGCGCCCGACAGCCCGAGCCCCCAAAGCAGCGTCAGCCGCACGGCCTGGTCGAACGCCGTGGCGGCGCGGGCGCCGATGGCGCGCCCGGCGAGCTGTTCGGCGGCGGTGGCGAAACCATCGAGGAAGTAGCCGGCAACCAAGAAGAGGTTCATCAGCACAGCGTTGGCGGCCAGCGTCAGAGTGCCGAATTGTGCGCCTTGGCGCGTGAACAGCGCAAAGGCGGCGAGCAGCGAAAAGGAGCGGATCATGATATCGCGATTGAGCGACATCATGCGCAGGAATGCCGGCAGATCGAGGACGCGGTGGCGCGGCAGCCTGGGCGCCGCCCAAAAGCGACGGCCGACAATGGCGAGACCAAGCAGCATGGCGACGAATTCGCCGGTGAGCGTTGCCCAGGCAACGCCGGCAACGCCCCAGCCGAGCTCTAGGCCAAGCAGGAAGCAGAGGGCGATGTTGATGCCGTTCAGTATCAATTGCAGCATCAGTCCGAGCCCGCCCTCGCCGCGCCCCAGCACGTAACCGAGGATGGCGTAATTGATCAGGGAGAACGGTGCTGCGAGCATCCTGATGCGGATATAGACGTCCATCGCCGCGCTGACGCGCGGTTCGGCGCCTATGAACCATTGCCCGGCAGTGGAGACCAGGGGCGCAAGCGCGGCAAGCACGACGCCGGCGACGACCGCGATCAGCACGGCGCGCCAGAACACCGCCTGCTCCTCCAGCGCATCGCCGCGCCCGAAGGCCTGGGCGACGAGGCCGGTGGTGCCGGAGCGCAGGAAGTTGAAGGTCGTGAAAACGACGTCGAAGATCAGGGCGCCGGCCGCCAGGCCGCCGAGAAGGGCGGCGTCGCCGAACTGTCCGACCACCGCAGTATCGACAATTCCGAGCAACGGCGTCGTCAGATAGGCAAGCGTCATCGGCACGGCGATGGCGAGCACCGAGCGTGGACCGCGGGTCTCGCTGAGGGCGCAGCTCGCAACGGCCGGCACGGTGCTGGCAGCGCGGCTGGCCTTGCTGAACGGCATCGCCTGCAACACCGCCGGCGGCAGCCATCACGCGCGGCGCGCGCAAGGCGCCGGCTTCTGCACTTTCAACGACGTGGCCGTGGCCGCGCTGGTGCTGCTCGCCGAAGCTGCTGTCCAAAATATCCTGGTCGTCGACCTCGACGTGCATCAGGGCGACGGCACGGCGGATATCCTGAACGACGAGCCGGGCGTGTTCACCTTCTCCATGCATGGCGACCGTAACTACCCTGCGCGCAAGATCGCCTCCGATCTCGACATCGCCCTGCCCGACGGAACCGGCGATGCAGCCTATCTGGAGCGGCTGGGCGCCATCCTGCCGGAGCTGTCGGCGCGAGCGCGCTGGAACCTCGTCTTCTACAATGCCGGGGTCGACGTCCATGCCGAGGACCGGCTCGGCAGGTTGTCGCTCACGGATGACGGGCTGCGCGCTCGCGACGATATGGTGATCCGCCATTTCCGCACGCTTGGCATACCGGTGTGCGGCATTATCGGCGGAGGCTATTCGACGGATGTCGCAGCACTCACCGCACGCCATGCCATCCTGTTCGAAGTGGCCGCTGCCTACGCCTGAAAATTCACTTCCGGTAGTTAGCGATCCTGAGCAGGATGAATGCCGGCACGACGATCGCGGCACCGAGCAGGATGTAGCCGAGAAAGCGGTCGATGGCGTGGAAGCCCAAATTCCACAGGTCTATGAAGAATTTGCGGATGCCGTAAAGCACGTCCATCGGCGACCAGCCGAAGGCGTTCATGACCAGGCCGACGAGGAACGACACCACGAGCAGCTTCAGGATCACCCGGAGCGGCGTATCGCCGAGAAAGCGGTTCAGTGCGGACAAGGGCCTGTCTCCACAGTCGGGTGCCGCGATTCGGGCACATGCCAAGAAATACGCAGTCGCCCGCGCCGCATCAAGGCGGCGCCTCAAATCGGATTGCGCATCGGCGCCGGGCCATGATATCGGAGGAACCAGCGCGGGTATGATGTAATGGTAGCTTGTCAGCTTCCCAAGCTGAACGCGCGGGTTCGATTCCCGCTACCCGCTCCAGCTTTTGCCCCGGTGCATTGCACTTGTTCTGGTCAGGCTGAAAACCAGCGGCTTCACAGGCATTTTTTTGCAGCCGGCTGGCCGTCTTTCATCTGTTTGGCCGATGTGCCAGTTCGTGGAATATCTCACATTGAGGGTCGGCGGGGCCTCGAATGACCCCAACCGGAAAGTCTACCCTTGGCCCGCTGGCGTCTGCTGGCGGGCTTTTTTTTGAGCATCACGCGGTATTGCCAACGTGCACCGGCGCCGCTCAGGCGGGCCCGTCTGGTCGTCTGGCTGGCCATGGAATGCGCCCGCTACCCGCGGAATGCGCCCGCTACCCGCTCCAACCCTCAGCCCACCTCCCGCAAAATAAAATCGTGCAGCATCTTGGCTGCCGGTGACAGCGCGCGGTTCTTTACCGTGATCAGGCTGTAAGGCCTGACCTCGATGTCGAACTCAGTCTGGACGACATCGATAGCGCCGGCCAGGCCTTCGGGGTTCTGAATGAACTTCGCAACCTGGACCGACACCGGCGCGATGGCGTCGGATTGCGCGACCATGACCAGAGTCAATAGCAGCGAACTGGTGTTGAGGATGCGGTCCGGCAGCGCGATGTTGCGGTTCAAGAAGTTGCTTTCCATCGCCTGGCGCAGCGGCGAGCCGCCCGACTGGAAGACCCAGTCATAGGCGGCGGTGTCTTCCAGCCGCACTGCCTTGCCCTTGGTCAGCGGGTGGCCGCGGCGCACGATCAGGCAGGCCTTCTCGACGCCGATGACGCGGGCTTCGAACAGCCGCGGATTGAGGTCGTCGGGGATGCGGGCGATGATGAAATCGTGGCGCGAGGCGATCAACTCGCGCGCCAGCACATTCGAGGTCTCGACCTGCATGGTGATTTCGATGCGCGGATAGAGGCGCCGGATCTCGCGGATCGCCGGCACCGCCAGCTCGATCGCCGGTGCTGTCACCGCGCCCAGGAACACCGAGCCGCCCTTGCCCGCCTTGAGCTCGAAAATCTCACGGTCGACCTCGCGCATCTCGAGCAGGATCGATCGCGCGCGCCGTGCCAACGCCTTGCCATAGGGTGTCAGCGTGATGCCGCGCGGCAGCCTTTCGCAGAGCTTGACGTCGAGCACCGCCTCCATCTCGGCGATCATGCGCGAAGCGGCCGGCTGCGAGATGTTCATGACCTGGGCCGCGGCACTCACCCGGCCGTGCTCGTCGAGGGCTGCGATCATGCGCATGTGACGCAGGCTCAAGCCGCTGCGCAGCAAGGTTCCGCCATCACCCGGGATTTCATCGTAACCGGCTGATATTCCACCAGGATTTCGCAGCGCCGCCATGATTTTTCCCTACTTCTGCGCCCGGCGCCCCGGCTGATCATCCGGCAGCCTCGCCACTAGCTTTAGCCATATCGGTTTCGATATAGCAACCATCAAAGATCGCATTTGACAGTTATGGCAAAGCGACACACCCTTCGCGCGTCCTGAGACTTGACGATCGGCGACGAGGGAAAACTCGTATCGATTGAAACCAGAGTTTCGGGGCCGATTGGGAGGATACCGGAGATCGATTGAGGGCAGCGGCGCGTTTGGCGCTCCTGCACGATTGCGCGGCCCACGAAACCCAAGGGTACGCGTCCATCAACCAGGGAGAGTTAATGTGAAGATCATCAAGACACTGGCCGCCGTCGCGGCCCTAGGCATCGCGGCCATGACGCTGCCGGCGCAGGCGGGCGAAGGCCTGATCGGCGTTCTGATGCCCACCAAGACCTCGCAGCGCTGGATCAACGACGGCGACGCCGTCAAGTCCCAGCTCGAGGCTCTGGGCTACACTGTCGACCTGCAATATGCGCAGGACGACATTCCGAACCAGCTCAGCCAGCTGGAAAACGAAATCACCAAGGGCCCGAAGGCGCTGATCATCGCTTCGATCGACGGCACCACGATGGGCGATGCGCTGCAGAAGGCGAATGACGCCGGCGTCGTCGTCGTCGCTTACGACCGCCTGATCAAGAAGACGCCAAATGTCGACTACTACACCACCTTCGACAATTTCGGCGTCGGCGTCATCCAGGCCAAATCGCTGCTCAAGGGCCTTGGTTATCCCGAGAAGAAGGGGCCCTTCAACATCGAGCTGTTCGGCGGTTCGCCGGACGACAACAATGCGTTCTTCTTCTATAACGGCGCCATGTCGGTTCTTCAGCCGCTGATCGACGACAAGACCCTCGTCGTGAAGTCCGGCCAGATGGGCATGGACAAGGTCGGCACGCTGCGCTGGCTGGCGGCAACCGCCCAGGCCCGCATGGACAATCTGCTCTCCGCCAACTACTCGGACGGCAGCCGCGTCGATGGCGTGCTCTCGCCCTATGACGGCCTGTCGCGCGGCATCATCGCTTCGCTGCGCGCCGTAGGCTACGGCACTGCCGATCAGCCATGGCCGATCGTCACCGGACAGGACGCCGAGACCGCTTCGGTCAAGGCGATCATCGCCGGCGAACAGTATTCGACCGTGTTCAAGGACACCCGCGAACTCGCCAAGGCGACGGTCGAACTCGTCGACAAGGTGCTCTCGGGCGGCAAGCCGGAAGGCCTCGACACCAAGACCTACAACAACGACGTCAAGGTCGTTCCCTCGATCCTGTTGACGCCGCATGATGTCGACAAGTCGAACTACCAGGCGCTGGTGGTCGACTCCGGCTACATCAAGGCCGAAGAACTGAAGTAATCGCGGTTACAAAGCCTGGGGTCCTGCGCAGGCAGGGCCCCTTTTCGTTGGCGAGCCAGCCCGGTATTGTTTGCGGACCTCGCAGGAGTGGTATTCTCAATGGCATCGACGATTTTGGAGATGCGCGACATCACCAAGACGTTTCCCGGCGTCAAGGCGCTGTCGAACGTCAAGCTTATGGTCGAGGAAGGCGAGATCCATGCCGTGGTCGGCGAGAACGGCGCCGGCAAGTCGACGCTGATGAAGGTGCTGTCGGGCGTGTATCCGTCCGGCACCTATGACGGCCAGATCATCTATCGCGGCGATGAGTGCCATTTCAAAGGCATCCATGACAGCGAGCGCAAGGGCATCGTCATCATCCACCAGGAGCTTGCGCTGGTGCCGATGCTGTCGATCGCCGAAAACATCTTTCTCGGCAACGAGCACGCCAGATACGGCGTCATCGACTGGAATGCAAACGAGGCGCGCACCAGCGCCCTGCTCAAGAAGGTCGGCCTCAAGGAAGACCCCAACACGCTGATCACCAATATCGGCGTCGGCAAGCAGCAGCTGGTCGAGATCGCCAAGGCACTCAGCAAGGAAGTGAAATTGCTCATTCTCGACGAGCCGACGGCGAGCTTGTCCGAAAAGGACAGCCAGGCGCTGCTCGATCTGCTGCTCGAATTCAAGCGGCAGGGCATCACTTCGATCCTGATCTCGCACAAGCTCAACGAGGTGAACCGGGTCGCCGACAAGGTCACGATCATCCGTGACGGCCGGACCATCGAGACGCTGGCCAAGAAGGACATCTCGGAGGACCGCATCATCACCTCGATGGTCGGCCGTTCGCTCGACGACCGCTATCCGCCGCGCGAGCCGAAGATCGGCGAGACCGTTCTCGAAGTGAAAAACTGGTCGGTCTACCACCCCATCCATGCCGAGCGGCAGGTCATCAAGGGTATCAACCTCAACGCGCGCAAGGGCGAGGTGGTCGGCATTGCCGGGCTCATGGGCGCCGGCCGGACCGAGTTTGCCATGAGCCTGTTCGGCCGGTCCTATGGCCGCCGCATCACCGGCGAGGTGTTCCTTAACGGCAAGCCGATCGATGTCTCTTCGGTGAGCAAGGCGGTGGAACACGGCATCGCTTACGTTACCGAGGACCGCAAGACCTACGGTCTCAACTTGATCGACCATATCAAGCACAACATCACGCTCGCCAACCTGCCTGGAGTGTCACGCCATGGCGTGATCGACGATTTGCGCGAGCTTTCGGTCGCCAACGATTATCGCGGCAGGACCAATATCCGCGCCTCGAGCGTCTACCAGATGACCGGCAATCTTTCTGGCGGCAATCAGCAGAAGGTGGTGCTGTCGAAATGGCTGTTCGCCAATCCGGAAGTGCTGATCCTCGACGAGCCGACACGCGGTATCGACGTCGGGGCCAAGTATGAAATCTATACGATCATCGCGCGTCTCGCCTCCGAGGGTAAGGCAATCATCGTCATCTCGTCGGAAATGCCCGAACTGCTCGGCATCACCGACCGCATCTACGTCATGAACGAAGGACGCATCGTCGGCGAAATGGCGGCAAGCGACGCCAGCCAGGAAAAGATAATGCGCGCCATCGTCCGCGGAGAAGGAAAAGCATCATGAGCACCGAAAGCGCTCCCGGGCCGCAGACCGGCGTTGCCCAGGACCTACAACAGGGACCTCGCATTGCCGTCTCGGCGCTGGTCACCAACTTGCGCGAATACGGGTTGGTGCTGGCGTTGATCGCAATCATGGTGTTCTTCCAGTTCACCACGTCCGGAACGCTGTTCAAGCCGGTGAACCTCAGCAATCTGGTTCAGCAGAACAGCTTCATCATCGTGATGGCGCTGGGCATGCTTCTGGTGATCGTTTCGGGCCATATCGATCTCAGCGTCGGCTCCGTCGCCGGCTTCATCGGCGCACTGGCGGCGATGATGATGGTCATCTGGCCGCTTGGCCCATTGAGCAATCCGCTGGTGGTGTCGATCATCTGCCTGATCGTGGGTGGCGCGATCGGCGCGGCACAAGGCTACTGGATTGCCTATCACCGAATACCGAGCTTCATCGTCACACTGGCGGGCATGCTGATCTTCCGCGGCATCTGCCAGGCGCTGCTGGGTGGCGGGTCTTCGGTGGGGCCGCTCCCCGTCGGCTTCAAGGCGCTCAGTTCCGGCTTCATTCCGGACCTGATCGGCCCATTGACGCTGATACCGCCAACCGTGAACGCCGCCGGCAAAACCATTGTCGGCAGCGGCCTGACGCTGCACCTGACGACGATCGTGATCGGCCTCGTCGCCGTGCTCGCCTATGCCTATTTCGGGCTCAGGGCACGGCGCACCCGCGAGAAGCATGGCTACGAAGCCGAGCCCTTCTCGCTGTTCGTCGTCAAGACCCTGGTGATCAGCGCGCTGGCGCTGTTTCTCGTCTACCAATTCGCCACCTACAGGGGCCTTCCCATCGTTCTCATGGTGATGGGCGTGCTGATCGCGTTGTTCGTCTTCGTTACCAAACGCATGACGATCGGCCGTCGCATCTATGCGATGGGCGGCAATGCCAAGGCAGCCCAGCTATCGGGCATCAAGACCGAACGGCTGACGTTGATGGTGTTCATCAATATGGGCGTACTGTCGGCACTCGGCGGCCTGATTATCGCTGCGCGCCTGGGGCAGGCTGTGCCGGCGGCCGGCCTCGGCAGCGAGCTTGACGTCATCGCCGCGGTGTTCATCGGTGGCGCTTCGGCGATGGGCGGCGTCGGCCAGGTCATCGGCGCGGTGGTCGGCGGTTTCATCATGGGCGTCATGAACAACGGCATGTCGATCATGGGCGTCAATGTCGACTGGCAGCAGGTGGTAAAAGGCCTGGTGCTGCTCGGCGCCGTCGTCTTCGACGTCTACAACAAGAACAAGGCTTGAGAGGCAACCAGGAGGCATACGGGTCACATCGCGGCGCTGCCGGGCGGCGCAAAAAAGTCCCCCGAGGGACCTGATCCGCGAGCGCAATCCGGACGAAGAATTTCAACCGAGGCGCGGACAGGGTCCGGGCCACGCAGGGTAGGGTTTGCCGCCAAAGGCAGGCCAGCCCGCAATTCAGAGAGGGTTACCATGCTGATCTCACAGATCCTCGACGACGCCGAGACGATCCGCGTCGTTGCCCGCAACAGCGGCAAGACCCGCGTCATTAACGGCGCCCGCAGCGTCTATTCGCTGGCGATGGAGGCCGCGCGCACCGGCAGCGGGCTTGTCGCCCTGATCGAGCGCAAGGGCTTCGGCGAAACCGTCGATCTCGACGCAGCCTACAAGAAGGGCCGGCTGCTGTCGCCGATCAACCATCCCGATCCGGCCCATCTCCATCTCACCGGCACCGGGCTGACGCATCTCGGCTCCGCCGCGACCCGCGATTCGATGCACAAGAAGCTCAGCACGGACGGCGAGGAACAGCTGACCGATTCCATGAAGATGTTCCGCATGGGGCTTGAGGGCGGTAAGCCGGCGAAAGGCCAGATCGGCGTGCAGCCGGAATGGTTCTACAAGGGCAACGGCACCATGGCAGTGGCGCCCGGGGCCGCGCTTATGTCGCCCGCCTTCGCCCAGGACGCCGGGGAGGAGCCGGAAATCGCCGGTATCTATGTGATCGGCGACGACGGCGCCCCGTTCCGCGTCGGCTTCACGCTGTCGAACGAGTTTTCCGACCACGTCACCGAGCGCGTGAACTATCTCTTCCTTGCCCATTCCAAGCTGCGCAACGCTTCGTTCGGCCCGGAGATCCTGATCGGCGATCTGCCGTCCGATATCCGCGGCGCTTCACGTATCCTGCGCGACGGCAAGCTGCTTTGGGAAAAGCCGTTCCTGTCGGGCGAGGCGAACATGTCGCACACCATTGGCAATCTCGAGCATCACCACTTCAAATACTCGGCCTTCCGCCAGCCGGGCGACGTGCATGTGCACATGTTCGGCACGGCGACGCTGTCCTTCGCCGACGGCGTCAGGACCGAGGCCGGCGACGTGTTCGAAATCGAGGCCCCTGATTTCGGCCTGCCTCTGCGCAACCCGCTTGAAATCGAGCAGCCGGTGAAGGTCGCGGTGAAGGCGCTTTGAGGCGTCGATGACAGCGTGATCTCCCCCCTCGTGGGGGAGATGGCAGTTCCAACCTCAGCGCGCGGCGCGGAAATGCTTGGACAGTTTCAGGCCCTGCGCCTGATAGTTCGAGCCGAGGTCTGTGCCGTAGAGCGCTTGCGGCCGTTTCAGCATGTGCTCGTAGATCAGCCGTCCGACGATCTGGCCGTGGTCGAGGATGAACGGCACTTCGTGGCTGCGTACCTCGAGCACCGCCCGGCTGCCGGTGCCGCCTGACGCCGAATGACCGAAACCCGGGTCGAAGAAACCCGCATAATGGACGCGGAACTCGCCGACCAGCGGATCGAAGGGCGTCATTTCGGCGGCGTAGAGCGGCGGCACATGCACCGCCTCGCGCGACACCAGAATATAGAATTCGTCCGGATCGAGCACCAGTTCGCCGGCGCCGCTCTTGTAGAGCGGCTCCCAGAAATCGACTACATCCTGCGCGGCGCGCTTGTCGACGTCGACCAGGCCGGTGTGGTGCTTGCCGCGATAGCCGACCAGCCCATCCTTGTCGCCGTCGAGGTCGATCGACAGCGCGATGCCGCCGCCTGAGATGTTGGGCGGTTCAGTGGCGACCAGCATCTCGGCGCGGTGCAGTTCGTGCAGGTCGCTTTCCGACAAGAGCGCATTGCCGGTGCGGAACCTGATCTGCGACAGCCGCGAGCCGGTGCGAACGACGATCGGGAAGGTGCGCGGGCTGACCTCCAGATAGAGCGGACCTTCATAGCCGGCGGCGATCTTGTCGAACTCGTGGCCACGGTCGGTCATCACCCGAGTGAAGATATCGAGCCGTCCGGTCGAGCTTTTCGGGTTGGCGGAGGCGGAAATATGCGCGGGCAGCGCCAGGCTTTCGAGCAGCGGCACGATGTAGACGCAGCCGGTTTCCAGCACGGCACCTTCGGCGAGGTTGATCTCGTGCAGCTTCAGCCGGTCGAGCTTGTCGACAACCCTGTGGTCCGGGCCGGGCAAGAAGGAAGCACGCACCCGCCAAGCCTTGTCGCCGAGCCTGAGGTCAAGGCTGGCCGGCTGGATCTGATCGGCATCGAGCGTGCGCGGCGATTTTAGCGCGCCCGTCTGGAACAGCGCGGAAATATCCTGATCGGGAAGAATGCCTGTCTGCCGCAAGGGTCTGGCTCCGTTCGAACGCCGGGCGAGGTCTTGTTCTGTCGCAGGTCCGACCATGGACGCCTTTGGCACCTGCTTGGTACAACCCTCTTAATCATGCCGGCAATTGACGCAAGCGTGGCGCGGGTCTAAAGCTCGTTATCCCGTGGTGATTTGGCCGGTCGGCTTGCAGCCACGTTAAACAAGTCGCTAAAGGACCGTCGGGCCGCAAGGCCATATGGACCGGTTGCGACTTTCGCGACCGGTTTTTTGTTGTTTGGACCAATTTTGGTGTTTGGATAGAATGATGACCAAGAAGCGCGACTGGAAGCCTCAGACCGCACTCGTGCATGCCGGGACGCTGCGTTCCAGCTTCGGCGAGACCTCCGAGGCGATGTATCTCACCCAAGGGTATGTCTACGAGACGGCGCAAGCGGCGGAAGCCCGCTTCAAGGGCGAGGAGCCAGGCTTCATCTATTCGCGTTATGCCAATCCGACCGTCGACATGTTTGAAAAACGCATGTGCGCACTGGAAGGAGCCGAGGACGCGCGCGCCACTGCATCCGGCATGGCGGCGGTGACGGCAGCATTGCTGTGCAGCGCCAAGGCTGGCGACCATATCGTGGCGGCGCGCGCACTGTTCGGCTCCTGCCGCTGGGTGATCGAGACGCTGGCGCCGAAATACGGCATCGAGGCAACGCTGGTCGACGGCACAGACATCGCCAATTGGCAAAAGGCGGTCAAGCCGAACACCAAACTGTTCTTCCTGGAAAGCCCGACCAATCCGACGCTGGAGGTGGTCGACATCGCCGCCGTCGCGGCACTTGCCAATTCGATCGGCGCCAGGCTGATCGTCGACAATGTCTTCGCCACGCCCTTGCAGCAGAAACCCCTGCAGCTCGGCGCCCACATCGTCGTCTACTCCGCGACCAAGCATATTGATGGCCAAGGGCGCTGCCTTGGCGGCATCGTTCTGTCGGACAAGAAGTGGATCGACGAGAACCTGCATGACTATTTCCGCCACACCGGCCCCAGCCTCTCGCCCTTCAATGCCTGGACGCTGCTGAAAGGCCTGGAGACGCTGCCGCTGCGCGTACGCCAGCAGACGGAAAGTGCCGGCCGCATCGCGGATTTCCTCGCCGAGCGCCCGCAAATCGCCCGCGTCATCTATCCCGGTCGCGCCGACCACCCGCAAGCGGCCGTGGTCAAGAAGCAGATGTCGGGCGGCTCGACGCTGATCTGCCTGGATGTGAAGGGCGGCAAGCAGGCGGCCTTTGCCTTCCAGAACGCACTCGAAATCGTGCTCATTTCCAACAATCTCGGCGACGCCAAGAGCCTGATCACCCATCCGGCGACGACGACGCACAAGAACTTGACCGATGAGGCCCGCGCCGAGCTCGGCATCGGACCGGGCACGCTCAGGCTGTCAGTCGGCCTTGAGGACGCCGACGATCTGCTCGAAGACATCCAGCAGGCGCTGAGAGTTGCCGGATAAGGGCTGGACGAACAGAGGCGAGCGGGGACGCGCCGATCAGGCGCCGGACGGGGTCTGTTCCAGCTCCGCGACGGCCTTGCTCTGGATAGTCATCACATTGCCTCGCCAATCGACGGCGCCGCTCAGCCATCCGCGCGCCCAAATGGCGGGAAGCATCAGGTCTCGCGCCATCATCGCCGGGATCGTGCGCAGCGACAGGTGCCATCCCTTGGCCGAGGCCAAGGCGCATTCCGGCAGGTAGGCCGCGACCAGCACGGCGGTGGCGGTGGCCGGCAGGCTGACGCCGGCGTCAGCCGCGGCAACCAGCGCAAGCACCAGCGGCGGTGCCGCGCCGATCAGGATTTCGGGGGCAAAGAACAGTGCAAAGGTGACGCGGCGCAGCCGCGCCCAGCGCGCCTGCCGCGACCAGATCTCGCCAAGCGTGCGCCGGCCGAGCGGCTGTTCGAAGGGCGAGGCGACAAGATTGACCCGCAGTCCGAGCCGGTTGACCAGCTTGGTCGCGGCGGCGTCCTCGGCGATCTCGGCAGCAAGCGCGCGGATGCCACCATTGGCGTCGAGCATGGGCTTGTTCCACAACATGCTCTTGCCCTGGGCGAAGCCGAGGCCGAGCGCCGCTCCAGCGTACTGCCAGCGCGCCTGCAGCGTGTTGAGAAAGGCGCATTCTACCTCCCCCCAGAAGCCGTCCGGCCGCGAGCCGATCGGCGTCGAGCAGACGAGGCCGGTGTCGTGCCGCCACGCCGCCATCAGGTGCTGGACGTAATCGCTCGGCATAAGCACGTTGGAATCGGCAAGGATGACCCAGCGATAATGCGCCGCCTCCCAACCCTTCACACAATTATTGAGTTTCGGATTGCCGCTGATGCGGTCGTCACCGACTAAAAGGCGGGCGCGAATAGCTGGAAAGCGCGCCATTGCGGCGGTGATCGGCTCGACCACCGGGTCGTCGGCATGGGCGACGCAGAAGATGAGTTCGTAGCGCGGCCAGTCGAGGGAGAAGGCGCGCTCCAGCGTCTCTTCGGCAAACGGCTCGACGCCGCGCGCCGGGATGACGATCGATACCGGCGGCGCGTTGGCCGCGGGCGGTGCAATCCTGGCTGGTCGCTTTAGCTTCAGCAAGGCTAACAGGATGCTGGCGAGATTTGAAAGAAGGAGGGCTATGGAAAGGAGAGCGGCTGCGAATGTCGGTTCCATCGAGATCTGGTCACTCCAGAAATGCTGGCCGCATGACGGCCGTTTTCAACAAATCGACAAAACGCTGAGTCGCCCGGCACAAGCCTGCACACCATCATTGTCATGTGTCACTCAAATGACATTGTTTTTCGGCACCTGCGCTTGAGATCGGGCAAGAAGATGCCGCGCATCGTTGACCAAACTGCGCTGAGCATCGAAAGTTCCATCTACATTGCTTTGGAGCAGTTTATGTACAGCGCCGTCACCCGCAACATCGAAGTGCAGGTCAGGCCGTTCTATCTGGAGGATCACTCCGACCCGCCACAAAACCGCTATGTCTGGGGCTACCAGGTGACCATCGACAATCAGTCGGACGACTTCGTGCAGCTTCTGTCGCGCTACTGGCACATTACCGACGGCACCGGCAAGGTCGAGGAAGTGCGCGGCCCCGGGGTCGTCGGCGAGCAACCTGGACTCAACCCCGGCGACAGCTATCAGTATACGTCTGGATGCCCGCTCTCGACCCCGTCCGGCATCATGGTCGGGCACTACACAATGCGCAACAAACGGGGTGAGACCTTCGACGTCGCCATCCCCGCCTTCTCGCTCGATTTGCCGGGCACGCGGCGCACCGTCAATTGACGTTCACTTGGATTCCTCTCCCCGCCTTGCGGGGGCGAGGAAATCCAAGTTCTGCGAAGGCAGCCGCACTGATGCTCGTTATTGAGCCGCTGCAAATTCCGCCGGATCGAAGTCATATTGTTTCGAACAGAATTCGCAGGCCACGTGAATGCTGCCATCCTCGGTGCTGTCCCTGATCTCCTCGGCGGAAAAGCCTTCGAGGATGCCCTGGATCTTCTCCCTCGAGCATGAGCACTGGTCGGCGACCGGCACCCCGCCGAAGACGCGGACGCCATGCTCGTGGAAAAGCCGGTAAAGCAGCCGTTCGGCGCCGATCGTCGGATCGATCAGCTCGGTCGGTTCAATAGTACCAAGCAGCGCCAGCAGCTCCTGCCAGGAATTGTCGGCCGGGTCGTGGATTTCCTCACGCGGATCGCCGTCGCCACCGGGAAAGTCGGGGACGCGCATGCGCTCCGCCGACTGCGGCAGGAATTGTGCCAGCAAGCCACCGGCCCGCCATTGCTCGCGGGCACCGCCGACGCCGGGCGTCAGAAGCTTGGCAACCGAAAGCCGGAGGTCGGTCGGAATCTGCTCCGACTGGCGGAAATAGGTGCGTGCGGCATCTTCCAGCGTGACGCCGTCGAGCTGGACGATGCCCTGGTAGCGTTGCGTGTGGGCGCCCTGGTCGATGGTCAGCGCCAGGACGCCGCTGCCGAGCAGCGTCTGCGGTGACGTCTCGCCGGCAGAAGTCAAAGCCTGCAGCCGGTCGGCATCGAAGCGGGCATAAGCGCGCAGCGCGTGCGGCGTGGAGAAATCCGCGACCAGCATGTCGACCGGCCCGTCGGTGCGGGTCTGCAGAATGAACTTGCCCTCGAACTTCAGCGAAGTTCCGAGCAATACCGTCAGCACACAGGCTTCGGCCAGGAGGCGGGCGACCGGCTCGGGATAGTCGTGGCGGCTGAGAATAGCGTCGAGCATCGGCCCGAGCTGGACGGTGCGGCCGCGCACGTCGAGCGGGCCGACCTCGAACGGCACGACATGGTCGTCGCCGGCGTAGCCGAATTCGCCGAGCTTGGGTTTATGTTCAGCCAATTGATGAGTTTCCAACATGACAAAGCTCCGGGGCGCGGCGATGCCGCCCTCCGGGGCGCATGCGACGAGACGCGCTCGATTTGCGTGATGCGCCTGAGATAGGCACCACCCACTCCCGGATCAAGGCGGCCCGGATCAACGCGGCGCAGATCAGGCCAGCCCGGATCAAGGCGGCCCTTATCAAGCGCCCAGGCACCAGGCCAAGACCGCCTTCTGGGCATGGAGCCGGTTCTCCGCCTCATCGAACACCACAGAATGCGGTCCGTCGATGACCTCGTCGGTAACCTCCTCACCGCGATGCGCCGGCAGACAGTGCATGAACAGCGCGTCAGGCTTGGCTTTCGCCATCAGTGCCGCATTGACCTGGTAGGGTAGGAAGACATTGTGGCCGCGGGCACGGTGCTCCTGGCCCATCGACACCCAGCAGTCGGTGACGATGCAATCGGCCTCGTGAACGGCCTCCTCGGGCGAACGGGTGAATTTCAGCTTGCCGCCATTGGCTTTCGACCAGTCGACATGCTTCTGGGCCGGTTCGCTGCCCTCGGGCACGGCGATGTTCAGCTTGAAGCGGAAGCGCGCAGATGCCTCCAGCAGCGAATGCAGCACGTTGTTGCCGTCGCCGGTCCAGGCGATCGTCTTGCCGGCCACCGGACCACGGTGCTCTTCGAAGGTCATGATGTCGGCCATCAGCTGGCAGGGATGGGTCTCGTCGGTCAGCCCGTTGATGACGGGAACCGTAGCGTTTTCCGTCAGTTCCAGCAGCCGGTCATGCGAGGTGGTGCGGATCATGATGGCATCGACATAGCGTGACAGCACCTTGGCCGTGTCGGCAATGGTCTCCGAGCGGCCAAGCTGCATCTCGGTGCCGGTCAGCATGATCGTCTCGCCACCCAACTGCCGCATGCCGACGTCGAACGACACGCGCGTCCGCGTCGACGGCTTGTCGAAGATCATCGCCAGCACCTTGCCTTCGAGCGGCTTGCTGCGTTCGCCGGCCTTGAGCCTTGCCTTTCGCACAGCTGCGTCGTCGAGCATGAAACGCAGATCGCCTTCGGAAACGGCGGAAAGATCGGTGAAATGGCGAAGGGACATCAGGAATTCCAGGATTACTTCGCTGCGGCAGCGACGATGGCATCCGCCAGGCTCTTGGCGCCGGCACGAATGCGCTCGAGCGCTTCGTGGATCTCGGCGTCGGTGACGGTGAGAGGCGGCAGCAGGCGGATAACGTTGTCGCCGGCCGGAACCGTCAAGAGATGCTGGTCACGCAGTGCCACCGTGACTTTGGTGTTGGGCATCGCGCATTTAAGCCCGAGCATCAGGCCGGTGCCCCTGATGCTTTCGATAACATCCGGAAATTCGTCGGCGACGCCTGCAAGCCCCTGCTTCAACAGCAGTGCCTTGCGCTGGACGTCCTCGAGAAAGCCGTCCTCCAGCACCACGTCGAGCACGGCGTTGCCGACCGCCATCGCCAGCGGATTGCCGCCGAAGGTGGTGCCGTGCACGCCGGCGGTCATGCCGACCGCTGCCTCGTCGGTGGCGAGGCAGGCACCCATCGGGAAGCCGCCGCCGATGCCCTTGGCCACCGCCATGAGGTCGGGGGTTACACCCGCCCACTCATGCGCGAACAGCTTTCCGGTGCGGCCGACGCCGCACTGGACCTCGTCGAAAATCAGGAGCAGCCCGTGCTGATCGCAGAGCTGCCTGAGGCGCTTCAGCGATTGCGTCGGCACTTGCCTGATGCCGCCCTCGCCCTGCACCGGCTCGATCAGGATCGCCGCGGTCTCAGGCGTGATCGCCTTTTCGGCCGCATCGATATCGTCGAAACCGACCTGGTCGAAGCCGTCGACCTTGGGGCCGAAACCTTCCAGGTATTTGTACTGGCCGCCGGCGGCGATGGTGGCCAGGGTGCGGCCGTGGAAAGCGCCTTCGAAGGTGATTGTGCGGTAGCGCTCGGGATGGCCCTTGACGAAGTGGTAGCGCCGCGCCGTCTTGATGGCGCATTCGAGCGCCTCTGCGCCGGAATTGGTGAAGAACACCTTGTCGGCGAAGCTGGCGTCGGCCAGCCGCTCGCCGAGCCGGCTCTGTCCCGGAATCTCGTACAGATTGGAGACATGCCAGAGCTTGGCGGCCTGCTCGGTGAGGGCCGCGACCAGATGCGGATGGCTGTAGCCCAATGAATTCACGGCGATCCCGCCGGCGAAATCGAGATATCGCTCGCCCTTATCAGTGACCAGCCAGGTGCCTTCACCGTGGTCGAAAGCCAGGGGTGCGCGAACAAAGGTCTCGAAAAGCGCCGAACCGCTCATTATATGCGTCTCCGGAACCGGAAAATCAAAAAGCCGCCAAAGCGGCGGCCCTTGTGGCTTATCGTGTTTTTCGGCCGTGAAGTCAACGAAAAGGTCGCGTAAGGACGTGCGGCAAGCCCTCCAGCACAACGCCGGCTCATAAGCGACCGGGCAAGTTGGGGA
Organism: Mesorhizobium sp. M1428; assembly: GCF_040317515.1. NCBI lineage: Bacteria > Pseudomonadati > Pseudomonadota > Alphaproteobacteria > Hyphomicrobiales > Phyllobacteriaceae > Mesorhizobium > Mesorhizobium sp. M1428. The sequence continues at coordinate 126,749 of NZ_JAMYKT010000007.1, read as the reverse complement.
AAACCGAAAAAACCGATTCGTGTTGGCGTTGGGACTCTTGTCACCGAGTCAGCGCATAAGGTAATTGTAGTAGAGAAATAACTAGATTTCGTGCGGCGGACCTAATCACCCGATATATGTGGTGTCTGCCCGGCAGAAGCCGGGTCGGGAATGGATTCCGATTGCCGCACGTTTCAGCAGGAGCGCGGTCTCATGAACTGGACTGACGAGCGAGTCGAACTTCTCAGAAAATTGTGGTCAGAGGGCCTCAGCGCCAGCCAGATCGCCGCACAGCTTGGCGGGGTCAGCCGCAATGCGGTCATCGGCAAAGTGCACCGGCTGAAACTGTCCGGTCGCGGACGCACGACCGCCTCACCGGCACGCCAGAAGAAGACGGCACAGGGATCGACGATCCAGAAATCGGTGTCCCGGGCAGCAAGCGCCACGCGCCATGCCACCACGTCGATGTCGATCGGTGCGACCGCGCTCAAGGCACAGTTCGATGCCGAACCGGTGGCGCGCCACTATATTCGCCCGGTCGAGAACGTCGTCGTGCCGATCTCGCGGCATCTGCAACTCGTCGAGCTGAACGAGCGCACCTGCAAATGGCCGAATGGCGATCCGCTTTCGGAAGACTTCCATTTCTGCGGCAACGACGCCGCCGAAACCGGGCCCTACTGCAAGTACCACGCCCGCGTGGCGTTTCAGCCGGCATCGGAGCGGCGGCGGAGCAGATAGTTAGGGGAGTAGGGGAATAGGGCAGTACGGCAGTATGTGGTGAATTGCAGAGAAGCGTGGTCAGAAGCGATATCCTACTGCCCTACGCTTCATAGCCACCCATTCTTGCGAAACCGCCAGTAAAGAAACGTGCAGATCAGGGCAATCGCCGCCAGGACGGCCGGGTAGCCATATTCCATCCTCAGTTCCGGCATGTCGCTGAAATTCATGCCGTAAATGCCGGCGAACGCCGTGGGCACCGCCAGGATGGCGGCCCATGAGGCAAGCTTCTTGGAGATCGCCGTCTCCTGGCTTTGACCGACCAGAAGGCTGGCCTCGAAGGCGAAGGCGAGAACCTCACGCAGGCTGTCGATCTTTTCCTGGACAGTGCGGATGTGGTCGGTGACGTCGCGAAACAGTGGGTGCATGGCTGTGTGGATTTGCGGCAGATCGGCGCTGGTGAGCCGCCGGCAGACCTCCACCAGCGGCAGGGCCGCATTACGCAGGCGCAAGAGATCGCGGCGCAGCATATAAAGCCGTTCGATATCGGAGCCGGTCATCGGTTTCAGCAGAACCTTGTCCTCGATCGCCTCGACCTCGTTTTCGATCTGCTCGAGCACCGGCATGTAGTTGTCGACGATGAAATCGAGAATGGCGTAGAGGACGAAATCCTCGCCCTTGGCAAGGGAATGCGGGCAGCTTTCCCAGTGCTGGCGAACGGCTGCGTAGGAGGTCGACGGGCCATGCCTGACGCTGACGATATAGCCGGCGCCGACGAACAGATGCGTCTCGCCGAAGGTGACACGGCTGTCGATCAGCTGCGCCGTGCGGGCAACGATGAACAGGGCATCCCCATATTGCTCGATCTTCGGTCGCTGGTGCGGATGCTCGGCGTCCTCGATCGCCAACTCATGCAGATGGAATTGCGCCTGGACGCGCAGCAACAAATTGCGGTCGGGCTCCAGCAGTCCGATCCAGACCACGTGGCCCGGCTTCCCGGCCCATTCGCCGGCTTCCTCGATCGGAATGTCGGCGATGCGCCGCCCAGCCGTATAGACGCCGCAAGCGATGATGCCCGACATCGGCGGCGCGGGAGCAAACTCGCGGACATATTCCATCGCAGCCTCCTGAAGGCGGGGCCTTCATCGCGGAACTGAGAAGTCGGCGTGTCGAGAGCTTAGCGCAATTGTCTCTCAGGTGGCGAATCCGAAATTCGCACCAGTGCGGAGAGAACTCACTTCGCTGGTTGGGTTGCCGGAAGAACAATCTTGTCCGTCTTGTCGCCCTTCGGACGATCGGCCGGCATCTGATCACCGGTGACGACATAGTAGATCGTCTCGGCGATGTTGGTGGCATGGTCGCCGATGCGCTCGATGTTCTTGGCGCAAAACAGGAGATGTGTGCAGGGCGTGATGTTGCGTGGGTCTTCCATCATGTAGGTCAGCAATTCGCGAAACAGCGAGGTGTACATGGCATCGATCTGGTCGTCGCGGTCGCGCACGAAACCGATTTTTTCCACCGACCGCGATGCGTAGACGTCGAGTACTTCCTTGAGCTGGGTCAGTGCCAGATTGGCCAAAGCCTCGAGGCCGCGGAACAGACTGTTCGGCTGGCGCCCGTCTGCAACGGCAACCACCCGCTTGGCGACGTTCTTGCCGAGGTCGCCTACCCGTTCGAGGTCCGCCGAGATGCGGATCGCGCCGACGATCTCGCGCAGATCCGTCGCCATCGGCTGGCGCTTGGCGATTATGATGATCGCCTTGTCGTCGATCTCGCGCTGTCCCTCATCCAGAACCAGGTCGTCTCGAATGACTTTCTGGGCAAGCCCCGGATCCGCATTGACCAGCGCCGCGACTGCCTGCTCGACCATGCGCTCGGCATGCCCGCCCATCGCCGCGATGCGCTTCGACAGATATTTCAGCTCCTCGTCATAGGCGCTGACTATATGCACGGACTGCATGGACGAAATGCCTTCCCGGGATTTTCTGGTTGAGTCGTTCCCTCGAATCCCCGCTGATACGCTAGCCGGATGACAGAAAAAAGAAACGGCCCATTATGTGCTAGAGATAGTACCGCGTCAGCGAGCCGGCAAATGGACCGTGAACGCCGCACCCTTGCCGACCTCCGACCTGATGGAGAGCCTGGCGTTGTGGCGGGTCAGGATATGCTTGACGATGGACAGGCCAAGGCCGGTGCCCTTTTGGCTCCGGCTGTTCTCGACGTCGACGCGGTAGAAGCGCTCGGTGATGCGCGGGATGTGCTCTTCGGGGATACCGGGGCCGAAATCCCTGATGGTGACGTCGATGCCCGGCTCGGGATCGCTGTCGCTGCGCGTGATCGACACCACGACGCGTCCGCCCGACTGACCGTATTTGCAGGCGTTTTCCAACAGATTTTCGAAGACCTGGAAAAGCTCGTCCCGATCGCCGGGCACGTCGAGCGGCCCTTCCGCGAAATCACGCTCGATGACGACGCCGTTTTCCTTTGCGAGCGGCCCAAGCGAATCGATGACGCTGTCGATGACCTGGCGCAGGTCGACCTCGGTTCCCGGCTTGAGATAGGGCTTCATCTCCAGGCGCGACAGCGACAGAAGGTCGTCGATGAGGCGCGCCATACGGCTGGTCTGGTTCTGCATGATCTGCAGGAACTGCTCGCGCGCCGCGGGGTCGTTGCGGGCCGGCCCGCGCAGCGTCTCGATGAAGCCGGCGATCGACGCGAGAGGCGTGCGCAGCTCGTGGCTGGCATTGGCAATGAAGTCGGCACGCATTCTGTCGATCCGGCGCGCCTCACTCTGGTCCTTGAACACAAGCACGTAGAGATCCGTGGCATGGCCGACTGAAGACGCGCTCACCCGATAGGCTCGTTCGACCGGCAGCTTTTCTGTGTAGTCGACGCTGTCCGAAGCGACGTTGCCCGCCAAGATACTATCCAGCAAGGCCTGCATTTCCGGCGCGCGGAATTTCAGCGACAGCGACATGCCGGGGGCAATTCCGCCAAAGGCGGCAAAGGCGGCGGCGTTGGCGTGGACGATGGCGGCGGAGCGATCGAAAATGATCAGCGGATCGGCAACCGCCGCCGCGAGATATTCGCCGGAAAGCCGTTGCAGACCGCTCGCCTCGATGGCCGCAGCATTTTCGGTCGATTGACGCGCGACGCCGGCCGGCAGCATCGCAGCGGCAACCAGCAACGCGCCTGCCAGCAGCACCACATAGCCGGACATGCCGGCAAAAGCATAGACCATCAGCACCGCAACGAGGCCGGCCGCCAGCAGCCAGCGGCTGTTCCACAGCCGCATGGCGACACCTTGCGCCCTGCCTTTCCGCTTTGTGCCGATGTCGGCCATTTGCGCTCCGTCTGCGGCCAACTTCAAGAACTTCCTGCTGGACCGGCGCTAGAGCACAGTGCGTTCAATTGGACGCACAAAGGACGCTCTACCACTTCATCTGCTGCATCGTTCTTTCCGAAAATCGATTCCGATTTTCGGGCCGATGCAGTAAGGCTCCCAATAGCATGAGTCCGAAAGCTGGAAAGGCTCGCCTCGATGAAAAACACCAAGGAAAGTCCCGCCGTACCTTCATCGGGTCCGCTGAAGATCATCATCGACGGCAAGGAGCGGGCGTTCGACATCGAGGCCCCGATGCTTCCCGACTGGGTCGAGGACCGCAAGCTGACCGCCGGCGGGTATCCCTACGACAAGAAGATGAAGAGCGAGGAGTATGACGAGAGGCTTGAGAAGCTGCAGATCGAGCTGGTCAAGGCGCAGGCGTGGCTGCAGTCGAAAGGCAAGCGGGTAATGTCGCTGTTCGAGGGGCGCGACGCTGCCGGCAAGGGCGGCACGATCTTCGTTTTGCGCCAGTATCTGAACCCTCGCACGGCGCGCAACGTGGCGCTGACCAAGCCAACACCCACCGAGCTTGGACAATGGTACTTCCAGCGCTACGTCGACCACTTCCCGACGTCGGGCGAATTCGTCACTTTCGACCGCTCCTGGTATAATCGCGCCGGCGTTGAACCGGTGATGGGATTCTGCACGCCCGAGCAGCACGAGCAATTTCTGGACGAGGTTCCGCATTTCGAGCGGATGATCCGCAACGAGGGCATACATTTCTTCAAATTCTGGCTGAACATCGGCCGGGAAACGCAGCTCGAGCGATTCCATGACCGCCGCTGGAGCCCGCTGAAGAGCTGGAAGTTTTCGCCAATCGACATCGCCGGCATCACCAAATGGGACGAATACACCAAAGCGCGCGACCTGATGGTCGAGCGCACGCACAAGGAGTTCGCGCCCTGGATCATTGTGCGGGCGAACGACAAACGGCGCGCGCGGCTGGCCGTCATGCAGCGCATTCTCCTTTCGCTTCCCTATGACGGCCGCGACCTCGACGTCATCGGCAAGGAGGACAGGAAGATCATCGGCGAAGGGCCGACTTTCCTCGAAAAATAAGCTCACCTCGATACGCGGCTCTCATGCCGCCAGCCGGGCAATCCGCTGCAGTCGCTTCAGCGTTGTGTCGTCCTGCAGCGCCTGCTGGAAAAGCGAGATCTCCTGGTCGATGCGGTCGCAGAGCGCGCCGGTGTCGCCCCTGAGCAGGTCGCGCGTCTGCTGCAGCGCCGCGACAGGCTTCTTGGCGAGTTGCCTGGCTCTTGCCAACGTGGCTTCCTCGACGCTGCCGTCCGTCACGATCTCGCCGACAAGGCCCAGTGCCCTGGCATCTTCGGCGGCGAGCGTGTCGCCCAGGCAGAAGAAGCGGAACGCCCCGGCATAGCCGAGCTTCCGCGGCGCCAGAATGCTGGTCGCCGCGTCCGGCACCAGGCCGAAATCGACGAACGGCACCCGAAACGTGCTCTTGGTCGAGGCGATCACCATGTCGCAGTGGAACAGGATGGTGCAACCGACGCCGACGGCGTCGCCGTCGACACAGGCAAGGACCGGTTTCGGGAACGTCGCCAGCGTGCGGAACATATCGGTGACGGCGGCGATCAGTCGCCGATGTTTGGTGGCGTCGAGAAATTCGGAGAAATCGGCACCGAGGCAGAAGCACCCGGCCAAGCCGCGCAGGACCACAACGCGGACGTCGTCGTCGACAGCGGCTTCGTGGAATGTCCTGGCCAGGCTTTCATAGGCCCGCCTGTCCAGCACCGGGCGGCCGTCACCCGACGATACCGTGACGATCAGCGTGTGATTGCGGAATTCTGCTTTTGAGTGAACGTTCATGGCCTCTCTCCAATCTCACGAGGCGCGTCTCTGTCCGAGCATGTCCGGGTACCCTCTGGCCAGCACCGGCGCAAAGTGGTTGCGGCGCGAACGCACCACGTCGAGCGTGTGCTCGTTGAAGGTGAGCAGTGTGGCAACGACCTGCTGGTTGCCATAGGTACGCTGGTAACCGAGCGGCGTTGCCAGGAAATGCAGCTGCAGCGCGCGAAGCACCCACATCGGCTCGAATTCGATGATCACCTGGTTGACGTTGCGCTTCAGGCCCCACTCGACGAAGCCGGCGATCAGCTCCGTGCCCACCGTTGACACGCCGCGCCGACCGTCGCGGAACCCCGGCGCAACCGCATAGCGGGTCAGTTCATAGACATTCGGGCCCGACGGTGGGGTTCCCTCATAAAGGTCCGCCAGCACGTCGGTTAGAAGATGTGCCCGGGTCGTCGGCAACATCCGCTGGTAACCGGCGAGCTCGCCATTGCGGATGACGATCTGGTGCACTGCCTCGTCGTGGTCGAATTGATCGATCTCCAGGCCATCGGGGCGCTGCAGATCGGTCCATCCCATCTCTTCGACGAAAATCTTGTAACGCAAACGATGAACTGACTCCCAGAGGTCGGGCCGTTCCATCAATTCCTGGGTCGTGAGGGAAAAAAGCATCTTGCCGTCTCCTGTTTCAATAGGAAGATACGGCCGTGCTTTCCCAAAAAAATTACGCGATCACGCAAGCAAGAATTTCTAGGCCGGCGCGGCCGACCTAGTTAATATAGCCGCGCCTTATCGCTTCCGCGACGGCCTGGACCCGGTTGACGGCACCGAGTTTGCTTTTGGCGTTAAGAAGGTGTTTCTCTGACGTGTGTTCCGAAATGCCGAGAATTTGTGAGATCTCCCATTCGGACTTGCCAACGGCGGCCCATTGCAGGCATTCGCGCTCACGCGGCGTTAATTCGACATGATCGATGGTTTTGCCCGCCATGGTGTGGAGCTGCATTGCGCGGCCAATCGCATAAGTCGAGACCAGCGACACCAGCCCGAACTCGGCGCTCGACAATTCGACAGCCTCGCCGCCCAGTGACACCATGACGATCTGGCCATCGAGCGTGATTAGCGGGAAGGCCAACCCGTCGCGCAGCTTGAATTCGCCGGCATCGCCCATCACCTCGCCGCCGCTCTTGCCGATGCGGATGCCCTGAGACGCTTCCCGCCACTGGAATGGCGCTTGAAGCTGCTTCATGTGACTGACGACGGGGTCGTGATCGACGTAGTTGCGCGCAACGTAGCGCTCAAGCCATTCAGCCGGCCAGTCGCAGAGCAGCACATGGTCCTTTTGCTGGTTTCTCGGCGTGCCAGGTTGCGGAACCGTCCCGGCCATCAGCGCCGTCAGCCCGAACCCGCTTGTTACCCCCAGCAGCTTTTCGCAGACGGCGGCCGCTGTGCCGGCGTGCTGCAACTGATCTATCAGTTCCAGGGTACGATCGAAATGACCCATCGCAACATCTACCCCATGTTGCCTTCCGCTCTTGAGGCCAATGGCAGTGATCAACCCGCACCACGCCATCAACCCCGGACTGCAAAGCTGCTTCCCCTGTGCGTCCTACTGCTCCTCTTCAGCCGGCATCACGCAGTCATTTGCAAACTCACTAAACAATATCCCTAAATCGTCACGATGAAACCAAAAACCGTTGTACCTGTGTTATTTTCGTACAAAAACCTGTGTTATTTCGTACTAAAGTCGGTGCAAGACCGGACGGAGTCGTCGCGTGGCGTTTCGGCGCATATCCATTTCATTGATCTCGATACTGATCGGAGCGCAATTGCTTGCGGCTGCTGCGCTCGCCGCGGAGCCGCAGGTGCCGGTGTTTTGGGACGCCAAGGAGCGGCTGCCAAAGCCGGACCTTTCGATGCTGCCGCGGCTGCGATTCCTGACCACCACGGATTTCCCGCCGTTCAATTTCCTCGATGGGGCAGGCCGGCTGTCGGGCTTCCATGTCGACCTGGCGCGCGCCATCTGCGCCGAGCTCGGCATTGCCGAAAAATGCCAGATCCAGGCGCTGCCCTGGGCCGAGCTCGAAGGTGCGCTCGGGAAAGGCGAAGGCGAAGCGATCATCGCCGGCATCGCCGCGACTCCGGAGTCGCGGTCGAGATACGCATTTTCACGCTCCTACCTGCAATTTCCGGCACGCTTCGTCATGCTAAAGACAAAGGCGCTGACCGAACCAATGTTCGACAGGCTGCGCAGCAAGCGTGTCGGCGTGATCGCCGGCTCCGCGCATGAGCGGATGCTGCGCGACTATTTCGGCGACGTCCAAATCGTCCCCTTCGCAAAGCCGGAGGAGCTTTATGGCGAGCTGAAAGCCGGCAAGATCGACGCCGCCTTCGGCGACGGCATGCGTTTCGCATTCTGGCTCGGCGGTTCCGATGCGACGGGCTGCTGCCGCTTTGCCGGCGGCCCCTATCTGGCGCCCGAATATCTCGGCTCAGGCATGGCGATCGCCACCAGGGCCGACGATCCGGCACTGGCCGCCGCTTTCGACTACGCGCTGCAGGAAATTTCGGTGAAAGGCACGTTCGCCGAGTTCTATCTGCGCTATTTTCCGGTCAGCTTTTTCTGAGCTTGGCTGCCGGCTCACGTCAGCGTGCGAAGGCGGGCCTTGGCGGCTCGGGCAATGGCGGCGACCGTCAGCGCATCGAGGTCGAGTGCCCGGCGGACGAGCTGCAGCACGCGCACCTCCTCCAGGCGCATTTCGAGATCGACGGCCGCGACCTCGAAGGCGGCCGCATAGGCGGTGTCACGCAGGCGTTCGGGCAGCGCCTCGGCGACACGCGCAAGGACGCCCTCCAGCCCGTCTTTTTCCTGCAGCATTTTCTGGCAGGCCTGGGCGACTTCGACCAGCCGCTCCCGGTTGAAATCCTCAAACACCGGCCAGGATCGAACGACGTCGCCGATCCGCGCCAGTTCGACGTCGGTCATGTCGCGGTCTGACGCCGAGGTGATGACCATCAGGTAGATCATGGCTTCGTGTGGCGACAATGGCATTTACAACTCCTTGAGATGGTCCCGAAGTTAGGAACGAGGGACCGGCGCCGCAAGGAAAAACAGCCGCGATCGTCGGCGCTTCGGTCACACCTTGGAACTTGATCCATCCTGACTATCGGGACGGGGGCTCTTAATCTTCTTGCCTGATCACGGTCCTGCCCGGAAACCGGGTTCCACTTTTCGGGATCATGGTCTAGAGCATGCGGCTGCCGGCATGGATGCTGGCAAAGTCGCAGGAATAGCATCATGGCCGAACAACAGCCGATCGATCTCAGCCCGGAAGTCCTCGCCGCCGCCGCCGAAAGCAAGGCGTGGCCGTTCGAGGAAGCGAAAAAGATCGTCGCCCGTTACGCGAGCAGCGGCTACCCGGAAACGGTGCTGTTTGAGACCGGCTACGGCCCGTCGGGGCTGCCGCATATCGGCACGTTCGGCGAGGTGGCGCGCACATCTATGGTGCGCCACGCCTTCCGCGTGCTGACCGAAGACAAGGTCAAGACGCGGCTGCTGTGCTTCTCCGACGACATGGACGGATTGCGCAAGGTGCCGGACAATGTGCCTAACAAGGACATGCTGCGCGCCTATCTCGGCAAGCCGCTGACCAGGATACCGGACCCTTTCTCCAATGAGTATCCGTCGTTCGGCGCCGCCAATAACGCACGGCTGCGCGCTTTCCTCGACCGTTTCGGCTTCGATTACGAATTCGCTTCCTCGACCGACTATTACACTTCCGGCCGCTTCGACGCGACGCTGCTCAAGATGCTCGAGCGCTTCGATAAGGTGATGGCAATTATGCTGCCGTCGCTGCGCGAGGAGCGGGCGCTGAGCTATTCGCCCTTCCTGCCGATCCATCCCAAGACCGGCATCGTCATGCAAGTCGCGATCGACGAGCGCAAGCTCGATGCCGGTACCATCGTGTGGCGCGACCCGGACACCGGCGAGCGCTTCGAGACGCCGGTGACCGGCGGTCATGCCAAGCTGCAATGGAAGCCCGATTGGGCGATGCGCTGGGCAGCACTCGGCGTCGATTACGAGATGTCCGGCAAGGATCTGATCGATTCCGTCAAGCTCGCCGGGCAGATTTGCCGCGCGCTCGATGCTCCGGCACCGGAGGGCTTCAATTATGAGCTGTTCCTCGACGAGCACGGCCAGAAGATCTCGAAGTCGAAGGGCAATGGGCTGACCATCGACGAGTGGCTGACTTACGCGCCGACCGAGAGCCTCAGCCTTTATATGTTCCAGCGCCCGCGAACCGCGAAGAAGCTTTATTTCGACGTCATCCCGAAGGCGGTAGACGAATATTACACGTTCCTCTCTGCCTATCAGAGGCAGGACTGGAAGGAGCGGCTGGGCAATCCGGTCTGGCACATGCATGACGGCAATCCCCCGGCAGTCGACCTGCCGGTGCCGTTCGCGCTGCTGCTCAACCTGGTCAGCGCCTCGAATGCCCAAAACAGGAGCGTGCTGTGGGGTTTCATTTCGCGCCACGCGCCGGGTGTGACGCCGACGACGCATCCCGAGCTCGACCGACTGGCCGAATATGCGATCCGCTATTTCGACGATTTCGTGAAGCCGGCCAAAGTGTACCGTGCTGCCGACGCGGTGGAGCGCGAGGCGCTGACCAAGCTTTCGGAAGCGCTCGCCGCGCTGCCGGCTGATGCCGACAGCGAGGCGATCCAGAACGCTGCCCTCAATGTTGCGCGCAAGATCGAGCGCTACCAGGATCATTCCAAGCAGAGCCCGGAGGGCGGACCCGGTGTCTCCGTCGCCTTCTTCCAGATGATCTATCAGGTGCTGATAGGTCAGGAACGCGGGCCGCGCTTCGGCTCCTTCGCCGCGCTCTACGGCATCGCCGAAACGCGCGAGCTCATTCAGCGGGCGCTGGCTGGTCAGCTGGCGGCATGAGGACGCCGTCCTGCTCTTCCAGGATCGAGCTCGGCGCTACAGGCGCGGATCGCGACGCAGCCGGGAGCGGCGGCAGGCCTGAAACGCTCGGCGCCGGCCCGAAGACGCCTTTCTTTGCTGCACGCGCCTTCTCGCCGGCTTCTACGTAAGCGCCGCCCTTGGCGGCGCGCGCCCAGCCGTTTTCGACCAGCCATTGGCCGATATCCTGGTTGCCGATCCGGCACTCGGCGGCGATCAGATCACGGCCGCCTTCGGGCGGCACGGCACAGACCACCGCACGACTACGCAGAAAGGCGCGGAAGGCCGTTCGCGCCTGGATGCCGCAATTCCAGGATTTGCCGCCGTCGGTGCAAGTCTCCTCCTGCTTGACGATGTCGATACCGGAAACTGCAATCGAATAGCCCTTTGCCTCGATGAGCCCGGCGGCCGGCGCGACAGGCTGGAACAGTTTCGTGCCTTTCCAGTCGTCGGGCATTTTCGTTTTTGGCGGCTTGGGCGGTCCGGCCAATGCCAGATCGCTCAACGGGGCGCGCGGCTCGATCCGCTCGAGCTCGTTGGAACCGAGCTGCGGCGGCACCACGATTTCTGGATCGATTGCCCTCGAATGCGCCGCCTGCTTGGCCGGCTCTGGTTTGGGGATAGCCGACGTAGCCGGCGCGACGGGCTGCGGTTCAGCGCTGACCTGGATTTGCTCCCAGGGGCCGCCGCTTTCGCTCTGGACGGCGCGGCCGCCGGCGACAATTGCCGTGGCCATCGCGGGGATCGCCAGAACAGCCAAGGCAAGGTGAGGCAGACGCACCGGCCCCGCGCCTACTGGCTTGCCCAGACAATCCGCGCCACCCATTCGACATCGCGCATGGGGATGTCGCGGTCCGGGTGATCGGGATTGAGGGAGACCAGCGCGATCGACCTCGGTGTCTGGCGGTCGAGCACCTTGGCCATCACCTCGCCGGCATTGGTCTTGACGACGACGCGATCGCCCTTTCGTATGGTAGCCCCCGGCTCGACGATCAGGACATCGCCATTGCGATAGAGCGGCAGCATGGAATCGCCCTGGACCTTCAAGGCATAGGAGGTTTCGGTTGCCCTTGCCGGAAGCTCGATCAGGTCCCATCCCTGCCCCGCCGGAAACCCGGCGTCGTCGAAGAAGCCACCGGCGCCCGCCTGGGCGAAGCCGAGCAGCGGCACCGACGATCTCTGCACGGGCAGTGCGCCGGAATTACCCCGACCCTCGACCAGCCCCGCAAATTCATCCAGCGAGGCGCCGGTCGCCTCGATGATCTTGGCCAGCGATTCGGTCGACGGCCAGCGCGGCCGCCCGTCTGAGGACAGCCGCTTCGATTTGTTGAAGGCGGTCGAGTCGAGGCCCGCGCGCCTGGCCAATCCGGAGGCCGAAAGCGAATAACGCTCGGCAAGAGCGTCGATGGCGGCCCAAACGCGGTCGTGCGAGAGCACCTTGCTCTCCTTCAAAACAGGAAAAAATACCTTCCCTGTTCTACCCCTTGGCCGCCATCTTGTCCACCGCCGAAGACGGCGTCACGCGGCCTCCTTGGCCTCGTCCCTGGTATAGGGATCGAAGCGCTCGTAGAAGGTCTCGCCCTTCTCGGCCATGTCGAGCAGCAGCTTCGGCGCCTTGAACTCGGTGCCGTATTTCTTCTGCAGGCGCTTGGCGAGTTTGACGAATTTCTTCGCGCCGATGCCGTCGATGTAGGACAGTGCACCGCCTGTATAAGGCGCGAAGCCGAAGGCCAGGATCGAGCCGACATCGGCCTCGCGTGGGTCAGTAACGATGCCTTCTTCCATCACCCGTACCGCCTCAAGCGCGATGGTGACCAGCAGCCGCTGCTTCAGTTCCTCATAATCGACCTGCTCCGGCGCCAGCTGCGGATAGAGGTCCCTGAGGCCTGGCCACAGCTTCTTCTTCGCCGGTTTTGCCGGATAGTCATAGAAGCCCTTGCCGTTCTTGCGGCCCAAGCGACCATGCGTGTCGACCATCGTGTTGATCAGCGCCATCTGCTTCGGATCGACCGCCTTGTCGCCGAGGTCGCGCATGGTCTGCTTCATGATCTTCTGGGCAAGGTCGATCGCCGTCTCGTCGGTCAACGCCAGAGGACCGACCGGCATGCCGGCGGCTTTCGCCGCATTCTCGACCATCGGCGCCGGAACACCTTCGATCAGCATCTTGTAGGCTTCCGACATGTAACGCAGCACGCAGCGATTGACATAGAAACCGCGCGTATCGTTGACGACGATCGGCGTCTTCTTAATGGCGCGGACAAAGTCGATCGCGGTGGCCAGCGCCTTGTCGCCGGTTTTCTTGCCGAGGATGATCTCGACCAGCATCATCTTGTCGACCGGCGAGAAGAAATGGATGCCGATAAAATTCTTCGGCCGCGCCGAATTCCTGGCCAGCGATGTTATCGGTATGGTCGACGTATTCGAGGCGAAGATCGCCGACGGCTTGAGCACAGCCTCGGCCTGTTCGGTGGCACCCTTCTTTACGGCCGAATCCTCGAATACCGCCTCGACCACAAGATCGCAGCCGGCGAGATCGGCGTAGTCGGCCGTCGGCGTGATCAGCGACAGTAACTGGTCCTTGTCCTGCGGCTTGGCACGGCCCTTCTTTACCTGATCCGAGATCAGGTTGTCGGAATGCGCCTTGCCCTTGGCGGCGGACTCCATGTCGCGGTCGAGCAGCACCACCGGAATGCCGGCCTTGGCCGTCACATAGGCTATACCCGCGCCCATGAAGCCGGCGCCGAGCACGCCGATCTTCTTGAACGTCGTTTCCGGTACACCGGCCGGGCGGCGCGCGCCCTTGTTCAGTTCCTGCAGCGACACGAACAATGAGCGGATCATCGCTGCCGCTTCCCTGGTCTGCATGATCTCGGTGAAATAGCGTTGCTCGATCCGCAAGGCGGTGTCGAACGGCACCAGCAGGCCCTCGTAGACGCATTTCAGGATGGCGGCAGCCGCGGGATAGTTGCCATAGGTCTCGCGGCGCAGGATGGCGATAGCCGGCGGCCACAGATTGGCACCGGCCATCGAATAGATCGGAGCGCCGGGCAGCTTGAAGCCCTTTTCATCCCAGGGCGCCACCGGCTTCAAGCCGTTCCTGATCATCGCCTTGGCGGTTTCGACCAGTTTGTCCGGCTCGGCAATTTCATGGATCAGGCCCATCGACTTGGCCTTCTGAGGCGACAGCGTCTGGCCGGACGTCAGCATTTGCAGCGCCTGCTGCTGGTCGGTCAGCCGTGGCACGCGCTGGGTGCCGCCGGCGCCCGGAAAAATGCCGATCTTCACTTCGGGAAGCGCCATCCTCACCTTGTCGGAATCGGCCGCGACACGGCCATGGCAGGCGAGCGACAATTCGAACGCCCCACCCATGCAGGTGCCATTGATCGCCGAAACCCATGGCTTTCCCGAGGTTTCCAGCTTGCGGAACAGGCCGTTCATGGTGCCCGCATTGTCGAACAGCGCCTTGGTCGCCTTCTCCGGGTCCTTCGCCTTGTCGGCGGCGAAGGCCGCCAGCATCTTCTGCAGCATGGTGATGTCGGCGCCGCCCGAGAACGTATCCTTGCCGGAGGCGATGACCGCGCCCTTTATCGCTGCATCGCTCGCCACATTGTCGACGATGGCGTTCAGTTCGCGCATCACCTCCTCGGTGAAGACGTTCATCGAACGGTCCGGCATGTCCCAGGTGACCAGCGCAATGCCATCGGCGTCGACTTCGAGGGTGAAATTGGTGTAGCTCATCATCTCTCTCCGTCAGACGCGTTCGATGATCGTTGCGGTGCCCATGCCGGCGCCGATGCAAAGCGTCACCAGCGCGGTGTTGAGGTCGCGGCGTTCCAATTCGTCCAGCACCGTACCGAAGATCATCGCACCGGTGGCGCCGAGCGGATGGCCCATGGCGATGGCACCACCATTGACGTTGATCCGGTCATGCGGAATGTCGAAAGCCTGCATGTAGCGCAGCACCACCGAAGCGAAGGCCTCGTTGAGCTCGAACAGGTCGATGTCCGACAGCTTCATCTTCGCCCGCTTCAACAGCTTCTCGGTGACGTCGACCGGGCCGGTCAGCATCAGCACCGGTTCGGAGCCGATATTGGCAAAGGCGCGGATGCGCGCGCGCGGCTTGAGGCCGAGCGTCTTTCCGGCCTTTTTCGAGCCGAGCAGCACGGCCGCCGCGCCGTCGACGATGCCGGAGGAATTGCCGGCATGGTGGACGTGGTTGACCTCTTCCACCTCGGGATGCTTCTGCACGGCGACGGCATCGAAGCCGCCCATCTCGCCGGGCATGACAAAGGACGGATTGAGTGCGGCCAGCGACTGCATGTCGGTTGAGGGCCGCATGTGTTCGTCGTGGTCCAGGATGGTCAGGCCGTTCTGGTCCTTGACCGAGATCACCGAATTCTTGAACCGGCCCTCGCCCCAGGCCGTGGCAGCACGCTTCTGGCTCTCGACCGCGTAGGCATCGACGTCGTCGCGCGAAAACCCGTATTTGGTGGCGATCAGATCGGCCGAGATGCCTTGCGGCACGAACCAGCCGGGCAGACCGACCGACGGGTCCATGAACCAGGCGCCGCCGGAGGCGCCCATGCCGACGCGCGACATCGATTCGACGCCACCGGCAATGACGATCTCGTCGGCGCCTTGCGCGATTTTGGCGGCGCCGAAATTGATAGCGTCGAGGCCCGAAGCGCAGAAGCGCGATATCTGCATGCCAGGCGCCTTGGTGTCGTAGCCGGCCTCGAAAGCAGCGGCACGTGGAATGACCGCACCCGCCTCGCCAACCGGATCGACACAGCCGAAGATGATGTCGTCAACAGCGGCGGTGTTCAGTCCGTTGCGGTCGCGGATGGCCTCGAGCACCTTGGCGCCGAGCCGCACCGCCGGCACTTCGTGCAGCGAGCCATCCTTCTTGCCCCTGCCGCGCGGCGTGCGCACGGCATCATAGACATAAGCTTCGGCCATTTTCCTGCTCCTTGGGTTTGCTGAAACTCGCTCAGAGCGAGCGCCCGATCAGCAATTTCATGATCTCGTTGGTGCCGCCGTAGATGCGCTGGACGCGGGCGTCGCGAAACATGCGCGCAATCGGATATTCATTCATGTAGCCATAGCCGCCATGCAATTGAAGGCATTCGTCGACGACTTTTCCCTGCAGGTCCGACAGCCAGTATTTGGCCATAGACGCCGTCACCGGGTCGAGGCCACCGTTAATGTGGCGGGCAACGCAGTCATTATAGAAGACGCGGCCGATGGTCGCCTCGGTCTTCAATTCGGCAAGCTTGAACTGGGTGTTCTGGAATTCGATGATGGCCTTGCCGAAGGCCTTACGCTCCTTGACGTAGTCGATGGTAAGCGCCAGAGCCCGCTCGACCATGGCGATGGCTGTGGTGCCGATCTGCAGCCGCTCCTGCGGCAACTGTTGCATCAACTGGACGAAGCCCTGGCCTTCGTCGTTGCCGAGCAGGTTCGAGGTCGGCACACGCACGTGGTTGAAGAACAGTTCCGACGTGTCGTTGGCTTTGAGGCCGATCTTGTCGAGGTTGCGGCCGCGCTGGAAACCCTCCACCTCGTCGGTCTCGACGACGATCAGCGAGATGCCCTTGGCGCCCTTCTCAGGATCGGTCTTGGTAACGACGATGATGAAATTGGCGAGCTGGCCGTTGGTGATAAAGGTCTTCGAGCCGTTGAGCTTGTACCGGTTGCCGTCCTTTTCGGCGCGGGTCCTGACGCCTTGAAGGTCGGAGCCCGCACCCGGCTCGGTCATGGCGATGGCGCCGATCAGCTCGCCGGTCGCCAGCCTCGGCAGCCACTTCTTCTTCTGCTCCTCCGAGCCGTAATGGAGGATGTAGGGGGCGACGATCGAATTATGCAGGCCAATGCCGAACCCGTCGACGCCGACATGGCCGATCGCCTCGATGATGGCGCTCTCATGCGCGAAGGTGCCGCCCGAACCACCATATTCCTCCGGCATCGAGGCGCAGAGCAGGCCGGCAGCACCCGCCTTCAGCCAGCTTTCGCGGTCGACCATCTCGTTCTTCTCGAACTCGTCGTAACGCGGCGCGATCTCTTCCGACATGAAGCGGTGCGCCATATTGTAAAGCATGCCGACCTCGTCCGCCGCCCAGGCGGGCTTGGGAAGGCCAAGGATTTCGGCGGGGTTGGTCATGTTTATTCTCCGATCCTCCTTCCAAGCACGCCGCCAGAATTGAGCTGGCGCGCTGCCGTGGCGACCGTTCCCTTCGGGCCACCCTCCTCTCAAAGGGGGAAGGGAATGCCGAACCTAGAACGCTTCCGCCGGCAGTGCCATCAATGTATCGGCACCGCTGGAGATGCGGGCAAGATGCGCCGACGTCTCCGGCATGATCCGCTCTATGAAGAAGCGCGCCGTCACCAGCTTGTTATCGTAGAAAGACGAAGCGCCGTCGGCGCCATCAGCCAATTTCGCTGCGGCCACCTTGGCCATCCGGGCCCACATATAGCCCAGCGCCACCAGGCCGAAGAGATGCATGTAGTCGGTCGAGGCGGCACCGGCATTGTCGGGCTTGGCCATGCCGTTCTGCACCAGCCACATCGTCGCCATCTGCAGATCGTTGACGCCCTTCTTCAGCGCCTTGGTGAAGGGCGCCATCTTCTCGTCGGTGCGGTTTTCCTCGCAGAACTCTCCGACTTCCTTAAAGAAAGCCTGGACCGCGCGGCCGCCATTCAAGGCCAGCTTGCGGCCGACGAGGTCGAGCGCCTGGATGCCGTTGGCACCCTCATAGATCATGGCGATGCGGGCATCGCGGACGAACTGGCTCATGCCGTGCTCTTCTATATAGCCGTGGCCGCCGAAGACCTGCTGCGCCATTACCGCATGATCGAAACCCTTGTCGGTGAGCACGCCTTTGACCACCGGCGTCATCAGGCCGGTGTAGTCGTCTGCGACCTGGCGATCTTTGTCGTCACCGGAGCGGTGAGCGATGTCGGACTTGATCGCCGTCCACAGCGCCAGCGCGCGGCCGGCCTCGTTGAACGCCTTCATGGTCATCAGGCTGCGGCGGATGTCCGGATGGACTATGATCGGATCGGCCTTCCTGTCCGGCGCCTTCGGTCCTGACAGCGAGCGGCCCTGCAGACGATCCTTGGCGTAGGAAACCGCATTCTGATAGGCGACCTCCGATAGCGAGAGCCCCTGCAAGCCGACGCCAAGCCGCGCCTCATTCATCATGGTGAACATTGCTTTCAGCCCGCCATTGGCCTCGCCGAGCAGCGTGCCTTCAGCGTCGTCATAATTCATGACGCAGGTCGAGTTGCCATGGATACCCATCTTCTCCTCGATCGAGCCACAGGAGACGGCGTTCTTCTCGCCCGGATTGCCTGAGGCATCGAGCTTGAGCTTCGGCACTATGAACAGCGAGATGCCCTTCACGCCATCCGGCGCGCCGTCGATACGGGCCAGCACGAGGTGGACGATATTGTCCGATATGTCATGCTCGCCGGCCGAGATGAATATCTTCTGGCCGGAGATCCTGTAGGTGCCGTCGCCATTTGGGACGGCCTTGGTGCGCAGCAGGCCAAGATCGGTTCCGCAGTGCGGCTCGGTCAGGTTCATGGTGCCGGTCCATGCGCCCTCGACCAGCTTCGGCAACCATGTTGCCTTCTGCTCTTTGGTGCCATGGGTGATGATCGCAGCGATCGCGCCTTGCGTCAGGCCGGCATACATCATCAGCGACATATTGGCCGACACCATATATTCGGCAACCGCGGTGTGCACCGCGTAGGGCAAGCCTTGCCCGCCGAACTCGACAGGTGCCGCGAGCCCCATCCAGCCGCCTTCGCGATACTGGTCGAAAGCTTCCTTGAAGCCTTTCGGCGTCGTTACCGAACCGTCGTCATGGCGCACGCAGCCTTCCACGTCGCCGACACGGTTCAGTGGTTGCATGACGTTTTCGGCGAGCTTCGCGCCCTCGGCAAGGATGGCCTCGAGCACATCCGGCGTCGCGTCGGAAAATCCGGGAAGATTGGAATAGCGCTGATATCCCAGCACTTCGTTCAGTACGAACAGCGTGTCCCGGACCGGCGCTCTGTAGATCGGCATGCGTTTCCTCCACCATGCGGTCTCGACCCCGAAATCAGCCCCAGCATATGAGGATGGCAGGCGGACCAACGTTACGGTCGAGATAACAAATATTGACGTTTGCGTAAACGTCAATTCTGCGATGCGGCAAATTTTCCCCGCGCGCCAAGACGGCAAACGGCGAAGGACGGTAAACGACGAAGAACCGCGCAGCGAAAGCCACGCGGTTCTCATTCGTCGAAAATCCAAAGCTTAGTTTAGCTCGCCACGCTGGCCTGCGGCGTCGAGCGCTCGATCAGCATTTGTCGGACGGTCGACATCGAAGCACTCAGCTCGCTGATGGCGTCGTCGATCAGCGCCCGCTGCTTCTGCAGACGGGCAAGCTGCTTCTCCGACTTGTCGAGCGCCAACCGCAATTGCTTGGTGTTGGAGCCGTTCGGATCATAGAGGTCCATCATCTGCTTGACGTCGCGCAGCGAGAACCCGACCTTGCGGCCAAGCAGGATCAGCTTCAGCCGGGCCCTGTCGCGGCGTGTATAGAGACGGGTCGATCCGTCGCGCTGCGGGTTGAGCAGACCCTTGTCCTCATAGAAACGCAGCGTACGCAGCGTCACTCCGTATTTCTTGGCCATTTCGCCGATGCGGACAAGCTCTTCACCGGCTTCGCTCGACATATCGTTGGTGTTGGCCGCGGCCTGGCCGGGCGAAATAAGTTTCATGGTCACTGGCTTTCCCCGTCTGGTGGCGTCGCGGTCGCGGACCTTGCGTCGCCTGAGTGAAAGCGGGGGCGTGCTTCCACTCGTGGTTTCAACAAACAAATCGCAAACGGCGTAATCCGCTCATTTACGTTTACGTCAATTCTATATCGATAGCCGCCTCACCACGCAAGAGCGTTCTGGTCTTGCAACTTTATGCCGCAGCACCAGCGGATAGCCCAAAAATCGCGGTCGACTTCGGAAAGAACCCTGCGGCAGATCAAAATTCTACAGCGTCCTTTCTGCGTCCAAAGGGACACGCGACGCCGTCGGCAGCCAGCCGACAAAGTTGCAACTTCTTAAGCTTGGTTAACGCGTTGTTTACCACGTTGGGGCGAAATGTGCGCATGTCGGTTACCCGTGTCTATCCTGTACTGAATTTTTCACGGTTTTTCGGAGCGCGGATGAGACCCGGGAAGCTCGTCTTCCACTGCAACAAGCCAAGCAGTCGCCTTCGTCCCGGCAGGACTTTGGGAACCTGGTGAAAGCCAGCAATTCTGAAACGGGCGCATTGATGAACAGCAAGCGGTCCTACCTCGATACACTCAACGCCGGCAGGCAACGCCGGCCGCACACGACGCTTGAAGAGCTCAACCGCTCCCTGGAAACGCTGGAGCAGCGGCTGGAGCGGACGCGCGAGGAGACGGCAAGCCACCCCGATCCGCGCCGACCAGCGGCAGAACCGCGCTATCCCAGCGCCCAACCCTATGGCCAGCAGCGCCGGTATGAGGATCCACGCGCGCAGCGGCCGAAAGGTCCAGCAGCGGCTTTCGACCAGAATTACCAGGCGATCGCCCGCGATATCGACCGGGTGCGCGGCCAAGAGGACGGCGTCGCCCTAGCCGGCAAGATCGCCGGGGAATTGCGCGGCCTGCGCGAAGAGCTGCGCCAGCAGATGACCTCCGGCCTGCAACGCGAGTTCGAGGTACTGCGCAAGAATATTGAGCGAGCCTTCCAGTCAAATGGCGGCGGCAAAGGCAGCGCCGAACTCAACGTCGAATTCGAGCGGCTTTCCGGCGCCATCCAGACATTGGCCGAAAAAAGCGACGACAGAAGCGTCAATATGCTGCGGCTCGAGCTTGAGCAGGTCAAGGCCGCGCTCGATACGCTGGCGCGCGAGGAGAGCGTGCAGGCGGTCGGACGCCGCTGGGACGATTTCGACCGCCGCTGGAACGCCTTCGAGGACCGCGTCGAGGCCGACCAGCGCAAGCGCTCCGATGCACCCGGCCTGTCGGCGCTGACGGAGCGGCTCGAACAGATCAGCAATGCCGTCAGCAATCTGCCGGAATCGCTGTCGCTGCGCTCGCTTGAGGAAAAGGTCCGCACGCTTGCCGGAGCGGTCGACCATTTCGCCCGCCAGCAGGACAATCGCGGCGGCGACACATTCAGTCAGATCGACGAGCGGCTCGACGAGATTTCCCGCGCAATCGTCGCCTCGACGGTTGCCGCGCAAGCCAATTCGTTCGACCCCGAGCCCTTCGAACGCATCGAGAAGCGGATCGATTCACTGGCCCAGCAAATCGAAGAAGTGTCGCAGGATCGTCCGGGCCGGGAGGTCATCGACCGTCTCAACACGTTGTCGACCCGCGTGGATGAGCTGGCCGGCCGAGCCAATCTGCCGGAACAGGCGATGGAGCGCCTTGCCAGGCAAGTCGCGCTTATTGCCGACAAGATCGACCACGCACCCGCCATGCCCGACGCCGACTACATCTTCCAGGGGCTCGAGCAGCGCTTCGACGTGCTGTCCAGCATGATGGAACGTCGCCAGGGCGACGCCATCGAACAAGGCAACATGCTGTTTCGCGACCTTGAGCGCCGGTTGGACGAGGTCGCCGACAGGCTGGACCAGCGCATGCCGCAGGTCGACAGCGCCGGCATCATGGATGCCATCGACGCTCGCTTCACCGCGCTGGCCAAGCGGATGGAGACGCGCGTTCCAGACCCCGCCAACGAGGCGGCGATCCGTGGCCTGGAGAGCCGGCTCGAAGACATCTCAAGCCGGCTGGATTCGTCCGCGGCACAGGTTGCCAGCATCGACCCGGCTTTGATCCGCAGCCTCGAAGCGCAGGTCGCCGGCCTGACGGCGCATCTTTCCAAGCCCGGCACGCCGCTGCCGGAATTCGACGACATCAGCCCACGTCTCAACGAAATCGAGAAGTCGCTGGCCGGAACCCGCGATTCCATCCTCGGCGCGGCGCGCGAGGCGGCTGAGAGCGCCGTCCGCTCGCTGGCCGGATCAAGCGCGAACACGGCGGCCGTTACCGGCCTGGCCCAGGACCTGAAGACGCTCGAGGCACTGACGCGCCGTTCGGATGAGCGCAACTCGAGGACGTTCGAGGCTATCCACGATACGCTGCTCAAGATCGTTGACAGGCTTGGTTCACTGGAGACCGGCGAACTGGCAAGCGCGGAATTGAGCAAGCGCTTCGGCCGGGCATCCAAGATCTCGGTGCAGGACGCACCGTCGATGGACCTCGACCAGCCGCTGCCGTTGACGGGCAGCATGGCCGATCTCGACGGCCGCGCCGCGGCGCTCGCGCGCGACGAGCCAGGTCCGCGTACGCCAGCCGAGGCCGCAGCAGCAGCCGCCCTGGCGGCTCTCGGTTCAGACACGACGCGCGAAAAAACCGAGCAGGGCGGCGGCAGGAAATCAATGTTAGGCGGGCTGGCACGCGCCTTGAAAGGCAAGAAGGAGGCCGAGATGCCGCCGCTTGCAGGCTCGGCGCCGAGCGCCGAGATACCGAGCGTCGATCTCGACGAGCCCCTCGACCCCAAGCTCGCCAACCGGCCACTGGAACCCGGCTCCGGCGCACCCGACCTCAGCGCCATCATGAAGCGTGTGCGCGACGAGCGCGGGCAGCCGGCTCGGGAAGGCGGCGCCGAGGCGGCGAAATCGGACTTCATCGCGGCAGCCAGACGGGCTGCGCAAGCGGCGGCCGCCGAGGCGGACGCCCTCAAGCGCCAGTCGACGATGAAAGGCCCGGTCAAGGCACTCAGGATCGGCGACCTGCTCAAGGCGCGGCGCAAGCCGATCCTGATGGGGGCAATCGCCATCATGCTGGCGCTTGCCGGCCTGCAACTGGGCCAAGCCTTCTTCTCCGACCCGGTCGAAGTCGCCAACAATGAGGCGGCACCCGCCGTGGCCGTACAGCCGGTGGAAACCGCATTGGCCAGCGTTGCCAGCGAGCCGAAGGCGGACGCGCAGACGACAACACAGGAGAGCGCGCCCTCGCCCACCGTCAGGCAGGCAGAGCCATCCGCACCGATGACCAAGGACGACACGGCGGCGCAAACCGGCCCCGCTACACCGGCAACCGAGGCATCGACCGCGCCCTCAGCTTCCACGGCGTCCGCTGACCTGGCGGCGCCAGACACCACGGCCGCAGTCCCCGCGCCGGCAGCGGCGACGGCCAGCGACGCCGAGCCAATGGCTGCCGCGCCTGCTACCACCACCGCTGCTACGCAAGACACGACCGGCACGGTGCCGCCGGCGGATGCTGCCGCGGCAGGCGTTGCCAAGATCGACGTTCCGGCCGATGCCGGTCCGGCCGCCCTGCGCGATGCAGCGGCCGGCGGCGACGCCAAGGCGATGTTCGAGATCGGCTCGCGCTACGCCGAGTCGCGCGGCGTCAAGGAAGACATGGCGGCGGCGGCCAGATGGTATGAGAAAGCTGCCGAACTCGGTTTCGCACCGGCAGAATACCGCATCGGCAATTTCTACGAGAAGGGCATCGGCGTCGCACGCGACATCAAGAAAGCGAAGACCTGGTACCAGCTTGCCGCAGAGCAGGGCAATGCCAGCGCGATGCACAATCTGGCCGTCTTGTTTGCAATGGCGGCGGATGGCGTGACCGACAATGAATCGGCAGCGCACTGGTTCCAGGCGGCGGCGGATCTCGGTGTCAAGGACAGCCAGTTCAATCTCGGCATCCTGGCGGCGAAGGGCGTCGGCATGAAGCAGAACCTCGAGGAGAGCTACAAATGGTTCGCGCTCGTCGCCAAGACCGGCGACAAGGATGCGGCGGCCAAGCGCGACGAGATCGCCAAGGCGCTGAGGCCCGAGCAGCTGGAGCGTGCGCGGGCCTCGGCTGAACTGTGGAAGGCCAAGCCGCTCGATCCAACCGCCAATTCGGCCGACATTCCTGAATCGTGGCAGGACGGCACACCGCAGACGACCGCCGGCATCGACATGAAGAAAGCGGTCCAGAACATCCAGCGCATTCTCAACAAGAACGGCTACGAAGCCGGCAATCCGGACGGCATGATGGGTCAGAAAACCAAGAACGCGATCATGGCCTTCCAGGCCGACAACGATATGAAGGCAACCGGCGCGATCGACGAAAAGCTGGTCAAGGCACTGCTTGCGCGTAAATAACGGCGGATGCGTCGTTTCCGCGACGCCCTTGCCACAGATTTGCCTGTTAACTGATTGAGTTGTTTTTTGTTTCGGCGGTGCGGCGAAGTTTGACTTCACCGCCCGTCCGGCGCAAGAACGAGATAGCCTTTTGGCGCAAAATGCCCGCAACGGCTGCATTCGCCAAGAGACAAACTGATCGAGACTGACGGGTGGGCATCTATCTCCCGATCGCGGAAATTTCCGTCAACATCTTCGTACTGCTGGCCATGGGTGCGGCGGTGGGTTTCCTGTCGGGCATGTTCGGCGTGGGCGGCGGCTTTCTCATTACGCCGCTGCTGATCTTCTACAACATACCGCCGGCAATCGCGGTCGCCACCGGCGCCAACCAGGTCATCGCTTCCTCCTTCTCCGGCGCCCTGTCGCACATGAAGCGCGGCACGCTCGACTTCAAGCTTGGCGGCGTGCTTTTAGCCGGCGGCATCGTCGGCTCGACCGGTGGTATCTATGTCTTTGCGCTCCTGCGCCGGCTCGGCCAGCTCGACCTGTTCATCTCGCTGCTCTACGTCGTGCTGCTCGGCACCGTCGGCGGACTGATGCTGGTCGAGAGTGTCAATGCACTGCGCGCCACTCGCAGCGGCGCCGCACCGGTATTGAAGAAATCCGGCCAGCACAATTGGATCCACCGTCTGCCGCTAAAGATGCGGTTCAGGGCCTCGAAGCTCTTCGTCAGCGTCATTCCGGTGCTTGGGCTAGGCGCGGCGATCGGCTTCCTGTCCTCGATCATGGGCGTCGGCGGCGGCTTCATCATGGTTCCGGCCCTGATCTACCTTTTGAAAGTGCCGACCAACGTCGTCATAGGCACCTCGCTGTTCCAGATCATCTTCACCTCGGCCTACACCACGCTGGTCCACGCCACCACCAACCAGACGGTCGACGTCATGCTCGCCTTCCTGTTGATGGCAGGCGGCGTCGCCGGCGCGCAATATGGCGCCAAGGCTGGTCAGAGGCTGCGGGGCGAGCAACTCAGGGCGCTGCTGGCGCTGCTGGTGCTGGCGGTAGCCATCCGGCTTGCCATCGATCTTTTCGTCACGCCGCCCAATGTCTATTCGCTGTCCGGCGTGGGCCTGAGCTGATGGCTGGCTTGAGGACGCTCGCGGCCGTCGCCTTGCTGTCGCTGCTGGCGGCTGCGCCACCGGCGAAGGCGCAGACACCACTAACCGAAAATATCCAGATCGGCCTTTCCACCGACAATGTCTCGATTACCGCCGGCTTTTCCGGCGCCGACCTGACCATCTTCGGCTCGCTGGAAAATGCCGATCCGCTTGTCGCGCGGCAAGGGCGCTACGACGTGATCGTCGTGCTGGAAGGCCCGGCCCGACCCGTCGTCGTGCGCCGCAAGGACCGGGTGCTCGGCGTCTGGGTCAATCTGGAGTCGGAGACCTTCAAAAACGTACCTGTCTCCTATTCGGTGGCGACGACGCGGCCGCTGCAGGACGTCACCGATCCGAACAGCTACAAGCAGCTGTCGCTTGGCGCCTCGAACCTCTATTTGCAGCCGGCCGACGCCGAGGAAAGCCCGGCGACAATCGAGGAGTTCACCGCCGCGCTGCGCGAGCGCAAGGCGGCGACAGGCCTCTACAGCGAGAATGTCGGCGGTGTGCAGTTCCTGTCGCAGAACCTGTTCCGCGCCACCGTCAGGCTCGCCCCAAACGTTCCGGTCGGCACCCATAAGGCCCGCGCCTTCCTGTTCAAGAGCGGCCTGTTCATCAAGGAAAGCTCCGCCCAGCTCGAAATCCGCAAGTCCGGTTTCGAACAGTCGATCTTCCGTGTCGCGCACGACTATTCGTTCCTCTACGGTGTCTTTGCCGTTTCGCTGGCCATGCTGACCGGCTGGCTCGGAAGACTGGTCTTCAGGAAAGACTGAACTCTCGTAAAAGTGGTTTCCCTTTCCGAGGGTATGGGTTAGACCGCGACCCCCGGCCCGACCGGACACGAGCTGCTGCTCCCCAAATCAGAAATACAGGAACGCACGATGCGACCAGCATTTGCCGGGATCGACTTCGGCACTTCAAATTCCACCGTGAGCGTGGTCAGGAACGGGCAGCCGCGGCTGGTGGCGTTGGAAGACGGCCAGGTCACGCTGCCCAGTGCGGTGTTTTTCAATTTCGAGGACAACCGCACCTATTTCGGGCGACGCGCCATCGCCAACTATACGGACAGTATCGAAGGCCGCCTGATGCGCTCGCTGAAGAGCGTGCTCGGCAGCTCGCTCGCTCACGAAAAGACGCGCATCAAGGCGCGCTCGATCGGCTTCATGGAAATTGTCGGCCTATTTGTCGGCCATCTGAAAAAGAAACTCGAAGAAAACGCCCTCGACACAGTCGAAAGCGTCGTGCTCGGACGGCCGGTACAGTTCGTCGACGACGATGCCGGGGCCGATGCCGAGGCCGAGCATGAACTCGAAAACGCCGCTCGCGCCCAAGGCTTCAAGCACATCGCCTTCCAATTCGAGCCGATCGCGGCGGCACTCGATTACGAACAGAAGGTGACGCGCGAGGAACTGGCGCTGATCGTCGACATGGGCGGCGGCACGTCCGACTTCTCGATCGTGCGGGTCTCGCCCGAGCGCGCCCGCTCGCTCGACCGCAAGAACGATATCCTGGCCAGCCGCGGCATCCACATCGGCGGCACCGATTTCGACCGGCTGCTGAGCATCGCCCATGTGATGCCGCAGCTCGGGTATCTGACGCCAACCAAGGACGGCAAGCGCAATCTGCCGGCGAGCTACTTCATCGACCTGGCGACATGGCAGCGCATCAACCTGGTCTACACCGCAAGGGCGATGACGCATCTGCGCCAGATCCGCTACGAGGCGGAGCGCGCGGACCTGGTCGAGCGCTTCATCCACATCGTCGAGCATCGTTACGGCCACGCGCTGGCGGCGCTGGTCGAAAGGGCCAAGATCGAGCTGACGGACCGATCGTCGGCCAATATCGAGGTCGCGCTACCGGAGGTGAGGTTCATGGCAGAGATCACGCGCGAAGGTCTCGAAGCCACTATCGCTCGGGATATTGAGCGCGTTGCAGCTACCGTCGAGCAGACCGTCCGCGACGCGCAGGTGAAGCCCTCCGACATCACGGCGGTGTTCCTGACCGGCGGATCGACCGCGATCCCGCTGGCCAGACAACAGATCCTGGCTCTGGTGCCGCAGGCCTCGGTAATCGAAGGCGATGTGTTCGGCTCGGTCGGGCTTGGGCTGGCGCTCGACGCACAGCGGAAGTTCGGCTGATCGGCTTAAAGCGGCGTGGCTCTCTCAGCTTTGCCGCCGAGATGCGCCTTGAGCGCCATCTGGGCCAGGCTTGGCTGGCGGTCGCGATGCGTGATCATGGCAAATTCGCGCTTCGGCAGATCGGTCGGCACGGAACGCAGGCTGCCTTCGGCGACCGCGCGCGCGACGACGAGTTCCGAAATGATGCTGGCGCCGGCGCCGGCCTCGACCGCCTGGCGAATAGCCTCATTGCTCGGCAATACCAGGAATATCTGCAGGTCCGCGAACGAAATCCCGTCGCGTCGGGCAAGGTCCTCCAGCGCCTCGCGCGTGCCCGAGCCGCCTTCGCGAATGATCCAGCGAAGCCCGCCAAGGTCGGGATGTCCAGGCGAAACTTCTGCGATCTCAGGGTGCGAGCGCGCTACTACCAGCATCATGCGATCGATATCGACCTTGGCACGCCGCAAAATGTCGGACTCGGTGCGCCCCTCGACCAGGCCAAAATCGGCTGCGCCATCAAGTACATTGGTCTCGACCTGCCTGGTGTTGCCAATGCTCACGCTCAGCCTGACGGCAGGATAGGCTTCGTGGAAAGAGGCGAGCCGGCGCGGCAGCCAATAACTGGCGATGGTCTGGCTGGCAGCGATCGAGAGACTGCCTGATATCGTCTGCGAGACATGCTCCAGCACATTGTGGGCGGCCGCGGCCCGCTCGAGGACCGCCTTGGCCTCGGGCAAGAATCGGCGTCCGGTCTCGGCGAGCTCGATATTGCGGCCCACTCGGTTGAACAACTGCACGCCGTGCTGCTGTTCGAGCGAGCGGATGGCGGCCGACGCGGCCGACTGTGAAATGCCTAACAAGTCGGCCGCTTTGGTCATGTGCGCCCGTTCGGCGACGGCGACGAAGATCCGCAATTGGTCCAGAGTCATGCCGGTATTAAGAAGCAAATCCGATTAGAATTACAAGAGCAAGTTGTTAGACAGATTGATTGCTTTGTTCTAAATTTTGGCTCGAAATTGGAAAAAAGTCGCGCCAGAACAGTCGAGGGTAGAAATTTGGTGAGGCTGTTCAAATCCGTGTTCACGCACTGGTCCCGCAGCCTTCGGTGGCGGCTGGTCGGTGAACGCTATCGGCCGGAACAGCATTACATGCGCGGCCCAGGCCCGAAGACGAGAGCCAAGGCCGCGGAACGCAAAAACATCGCCGGATCATGACCAACAAACCGCTGCGCGGCGCCAACTCAGCACCATCCCAACGGCCGCTTGCCGATACGCGCGCGCCCGCTGAAGACGACGGCGTCGATACTTCGCCCGATGTCTCCGACAGCATCGCCAAGACCACCTGCTATATGTGCGCCTGCCGCTGCGGCATCGACGTCCATATCAAGGACGGCAAGGTCCGCTACATCAACGGCAACAAGGACCACCCGGTCAACCGCGGCGTGCTGTGCGGCAAGGGCAGCGCCGGCATCATGCAGCATTACAGCCCGGCCCGACTGAAGAAGCCGCTACTGCGCATCGGCCCTCGCGGCTCGGGTGAGTTCCGCGAAATCGAGTGGGAGGAAGCTTTGTCGATTGCGACAGAACGGCTTTCGAACATCCGCCGAACCGATCCGAAGAAACTCGCCTTCTTCACCGGGCGCGACCAGTCGCAATCGCTGACCGGCTGGTGGGCGAGCCAGTTCGGCACGCCGAACTTTGCCGCCCATGGCGGCTTCTGCTCGGTCAATATGGCGGCCGGCGGCCTCTACACGATTGGCGGCTCGTTCTGGGAGTTCGGCGAACCCGATTGGGACAACACCAAATATTTCATGCTGTTCGGGGTTGCCGAAGACCATGATTCCAATCCGATCAAGATCGGCCTCGGCAAGCTCAAGGCGCGCGGCGCCAGGGTGGTTTCAATCAATCCCTGCCGCACCGGCTACAACGCGATTGCCGACGACTGGGTCGGCATCCGGCCCGGCACCGACGGCCTGTTCGTATTCGCCCTCATCCACGAATTGCTGAAGGCCGGCCGCGTCGATCTCGACTACCTCTTGCGCTACACAAACGCCCACATCCTGGTCATTCAGGAGCCTGGTGCTGCCGATGATGGGCTGTTCATGTGCAATGGCGACGGCAATCCCCTGGCCTGGGACAGGGTGGCGAAGATACCTATCAATGCCAACGATACCGACGCGAGGCCCGCATTGACCGGCAGCTTTCTCGTCGACGGCCGCCGTTGCGTGCCGGTCTTCCAACTCGTCGCCGACCGCTATCTGGACGAGAGCTATTCACCGGACGCCGTCGCTGACCGGTGCGGCATCTCCGCCGACACCATCCGACGCATTGCCGCAGAACTCGCTCATGTCGCCTTTGAACAGCAAATCGAATTGCCGGTGGCCTGGACGGACTGGGCCGGACGCCGGCACGAGACCATCAAGGGCCGCCCGGTGTCGATGCATGCGATGCGAGGCATCTCGGCCCATTCGAACGGTTTTCACTCTTGCCGCGCCATTCATCTGCTTCAGGTACTTCTCGGCACGGTGGACGTGCCGGGCGGCTTCCGCTTCAAGCCTCCCTATCCGCGGTCCGCGCCGCCGGGCCCCAAACCAGCCGGCAAGAATGTGAAGCCAATGACGGCGCTCGAGGGCATGCCGCTCGGCTTCGTCTGCGGACCGGAGGACCTGCTGGTCGATGAAGGCGGCAAGCCAATTCGTATCGACAAGGCCTACTCCTGGGATGCGCCGCTTGCAGCACACGGCCTCATGCACACGGTCATCCGCAACGCATGGGCCGGCGATCCCTACACGATCGACACACTGTTCATGTACATGTCGAACATGGCCTGGAACTCGTCGATGAACACGGTCGAGACGATGGCGATGCTGACCGATGTGGATGCATCGGGTGAGTACAAGATCCCGTTCATCATCTATTCTGATGCTTATTATTCAGAGACCGTGCCTTTTGCCGATCTGGTGCTGCCGGATACGACCTATCTCGAGCGTCATGACTGTATCAGTCTGCTCGACCGGCCGATCAGCCACGCCGACGGGCCGGGCGACGCCATCCGCCATCCCGTGGTCGAGCCGGACCGCGACGTCAGGCCGTTCCAGTCGGTGCTGATCGAGCTCGGCGCGCGGCTCGGCCTACCCGGTTTCGTCGACGACGATGGCGCCGCCAAATATCGCGACTATGCCGACTACATCGTCAATCACGAGCGCACGCCAGGTGTCGGTCCGCTCGCCGGCTGGCGCGGAAAGGACGGGACCTCGGTCGGCAAGGGCGAGGTCAATCCCGACCAGTTGCAGCGCTACATCGATAATGGCGGCTTCTGGCACCAGGATTTCGCCGCCGATCAGCGCTACTACAAAATGGGCAACCGCTCGTATCTCGAATTCGCCGAGAGCATGGGCTTCATTGCGAAGGCCGAGCCGATCGTCTTCCAGCTCTATTCCGAGCCGATGCAGCGCTTTCGCCTCGCGGCGCGCGGCCATGGCGGGGTGCTGCCGCCGAAGGCAGAGCGCAGCCGCATCGAGACCTATATGGATCCGCTGCCGTTCTGGTACGCGCCCTTCGAAGAGGCTGCGGTCGATAGCCAAGCCTATCCGCTCCACGCGCTGACGCAGCGGCCGATGCACATGTACCATTCCTGGGGCGGACAGAACGCCTGGTTGAGACAGATCACCAGCCAGAACCGGCTGTTCGTCCACCAGCGGACCGCCGCCGGCCTCGGCCTTGTCGACGACGACTGGGTATGGATCGAGAGCATCAACGGCAAGGTCAAAGGACAGATCAAGCTGGTCGACGGCGTCAATGCCGATACGGTGTGGACCTGGAACGCCATCGGCAAGCGGCGCGGCAGCTGGGGGCTGAAGGATGACGCGGCCGAATCCAATCGCGGCTTCCTGCTCAACCACATCATCGGCGACCAGACCTCCGCCGATGCCAGCGGCAAACGCTATTCGAATTCCGATCCGGTGACCGGCCAGGCGGCGTGGTTCGACCTGCGCGTGCGCATCGTCAAATGCGCGCCCGAAGAAGCTGGCTTCACCGAACCGCAGTTCGAGCGGTTCCGGCAGCCGCCGGGCTTCGAGTCCTCGCCCGACAAACTCAGTTTCGGCGCCGAATTTCGCCGGGAAAGAGAAGCTGCCGAATGACCTGCCTTCCCGCCCATACCGACAAGAAGCTCGGCCTCGTCATCGATCTCGACACCTGCGTCGGCTGCCAGGCCTGCGTTACCGCCTGCAAGGAATGGAACACCGGCGGCCATATGGCGCCGCTAACCGACATCGACCCCTATGGCGGCAATGTCGACGGTGTCTGGTTCAACCGGGTGCACAGTTATGAGCACATGACGGAGATGGGCGGACGCACGGTGAACTTCCCGCGCTCCTGCCTGCACTGCGAGACACCAGCGTGCGTCACGGTCTGCCCGACCGGCGCCTCCTACAAACGGGCGTCGGACGGCATCGTGCTGGTCGACGAGGACAAGTGCATCGGCTGTAAATTGTGCAGCTGGGCCTGTCCCTACGGAGCGCGCGAATTCGACACCGATGTCGGCGTGATGAAGAAATGCACGTTGTGCGTCGACCGCATCTACAACGACAATCTGGCGGAAGAAGATCGTGTGCCGGCCTGCGTCGCCGCCTGTCCGACCAGCGCGCGGCATTTCGGCGATCTGGGCGATCCGGAATCGGCTATCTCACAATTGGTGGCCGAGCGCGGTGGCGTCGACCTGATGCCGGAGATGGGCTACAAGCCGACCAACAAATATCTGCCGCCACGTGCCCACACCACCCGCGCCGCCTCGGTGCCTGCCCCGGCCCTAGAAGCGGTGCGTGCGGAAGGCGGCTTCCTCGGCTGGGTCGACCGCATGCTTTCGAACTGACCCGCGTCTCATGCATCCAGCATTCTCGGTCGTCTTTTTCACCACCGCCACGGGCGCCGGCTACGGACTGCTCGCGCTGCTTGGCGTGCTAGCCGGACAGGGCTTTATCCCGCCCGATTTCTGGCTTGGCCTCACCGGCATGGGGCTGGCGCTTGGCCTGATTTCGGCCGGCCTGCTGTCGTCAGCCGGCCATCTCGGTCGGCCCGAACGCGCCTGGCGTGCCTTCTCGCAATGGCGAAGCTCATGGCTGTCGCGCGAAGGCGTGGCGTCCGTCGTCACCTTCGTGCCGGCGGGACTGTTCGGTATTGGCTGGGTGGTCCTCGGCCGTACGAGCGGCTGGGTGGCTGTCGCCGGGCTGCTCGCTGCCATGGGCGCGGCCGCCACCGTCTGCACCACCGGCATGATCTACGCGTCGTTGAAGCCTATCGCCCAATGGCACAGCCGCTTCACCCTGCCCGGCTATCTGATCTTTTCGGCGATGACCGGCAGCGTACTGCTCAACGCCCTGCTGCAGGGATTTGCCGCAGGCTCGAGTGCGCTTCTGGTGGCTGCCCTGTTGCTGACTGCGCTCGGCTGGGGTTTGAAGCTGGCGACCTGGCGATACAATGACAGGCTGGAGATCCCGACCAATGCCAACACCGCAACCGGGCTCGCCGGCGGCACGGTGCGGTCGATCGAGTGGCCGCATACGGAAGAAAACTATCTGCTCAAGGAAATGGGTTTTCGGATCGCGCGCAAGCACAGCGCTAAACTCCGCCAGATCACGCAGGTGCTGGCCTTTGCTTTGCCCGCGTTGCTGCTGGTCGCGGCGTTCGCCTTGCCGTGGCCCTATGCGGCAGCACTGTCGATACTCGCCGCAATCGCCCAACTCGCCGGAATGCTGGTCGAGCGCTGGCTGTTCTTCGCCGAGGCCAAGCACACCGTCACTTTGTACTACGGCAGGTAGGTTCAGCCCGGCCTGAGCATCGCGTGCGAAATTGCGAAGATGCGTTCGGCGCCAAGCATGTAGGCCATCAGCGTTTCGCGCTTGAACAGTCCCAGATAGGCGCGATCGAGCACGTTGAGCGAGCCGGTATAGGCGCCGAAAGCCGGCATGATCATGCGGCCGCCATCGCCGGCAAAGCAACGCCGCCGCACCGAGCGGCCTTGCTGCACGATGCGGGCACAAGGATGCAGGTGGCCTGATATCTCGCCTTCCACTCTCACCACCGAAGGCTCGTGCCGGAAGAGTAGAGAGCCGATTGCCAATTCACGTACGGTCTCGCCTGGCAAGTCGGCCGGCGCTTCAGGATCATGATTGCCGGCGACCCAGAACCAGTCGCGCCCGACCATCAGCCCTTCCAGCCTGTCGCGGAAGCTTGCGTGCATGCGCGCTGCGCCGCCACCATCGTGAAAACTGTCACCCAGGCTGATGACGATCGCAGGCTGATAGTCGGCAATCACCGCCTGCAGCCGGAGCAGCGTCGCGCCGGTGTCGTAAGGTGGGACCAGCGTGCCGCGCCTGGCCAGTGATGAGCCTTTTTCCAGATGCAGGTCGGATACGGCCAGAAGCCGGAATTCGGGAAAATAGAGCACGCCACGACGGTCGCAGATCGCGCGTTCGCCGGCGATACGGACAGCGCCCGCATCCGCCAGCGGCGCAGCCATGGCCAGCGCGACAGTCATTTCGTCCCCATGGCCTCCTCGACCAGCGTGGCTGCATCCATCAGCAGCGTGTCATCGGCCTCGCCGTGCACCGGCATTTTGCCGATCTCGAGCATGATCGGCACGGCGAGCGGCGATATCTGCTCGAGGTTCTTATGCATGATTCGACCTTGGACGCGCGAGAGCATCTCGGCAAGTCTGCTGACATCCAAGAGACCGGTCGCGGCATCGGCCCGCGTCGCCTGCAAAAGGATATGGTCGGACTCGTGGCTGCGCAGCACGTCGTAGATGAGATCCGTCGACACGGTTACTTGGCGGCCGCTCTTCTCCTGCCCCGGGTGGCGTTTCTCGATCAATCCCGAGATCAGCGCGCAATTGCGAAAGGTACGCTTCAACAACCAACTGCCGGCGAGCCAGGCTTCGAGGTCGTCGCCCAGCATGTCCTGATCGAATAGCTGAGCCAGCGACGGTTTCTTCGCCGTGAACATATAGCCCATATCGGCCAGCGACCATATGGCAAGCGCATAGTCGGTGGCGACGAAGCCGAGCGGCTTGGCTCCCGCCCTGTCGAGGCGGCGGGTGAGCAGCATGCCGAGCGTCTGATGCGCCAGCCTGCCCTCGAACGGATAGGCTACCAGGTAGTAGCGGTTGCCGCGCGGAAAGGTCTCGATCAGCAGATCGTCGCGTTTCGGCAGTACCGACTTGTCGGCCTGGAAGCGCAGCCAGTCTGCGACCTGCTCCGGCAGCTCCTTCCAGCGCTGCGGATCGTCCAGCATGGCGCGGACCTGTTCGGCCAGGTACGTCGAAAGCGGGAATTTGCCACCGCCATAGTAAGGCACCTTGGCGTCGCTGCCGGGTGCATTCGAGACGAAGCACTCATTCTCGCGGATGCCTTCGAAACGCAGAACCTTGCCGGCGAACATGAAGGTGTCGCCATGCGTCAATGTTTCGAGGAAGGCCTCCTCGATCTTGCCCAGAACCCGACCGCCACGCGAAGCCGCGCCTCTGCTGCCGGCCTGGACGTAGCGGACGTTAAGCGCCGGCACTTCGATGATGGTGCCGACATTGAGCCGGTATTGCTGGGCGACGCGAGGATTTGAGACCCGCCACAGCCCATCCTTGTTGAGACGAATACGGGCGTAGCGTTCGTAGTTCTTCAGCGCATAGCCCCCAGTGGCGACGAAATCGACGACGCGATCGAATGTCGGCCGGTCGAGATCGGCATAGGGTGCTGCCGTCCGCACTTCCTCGAACAGCGCATCGGCATGGAACGGCGCACCGCAGGCACAGCCCAGCACGTGCTGCGCCAGCACGTCGAGCCCGCCATCGACCAGCGGCGGCGTATCCTGGGCGCCGAGATAATTGGCGTCGAGCGCCGCCCGGCATTCCAGCACCTCGAAGCGATTGGCCGGAATCAGGATCGCCTTGGACGGCTCGTCCATGCGGTGGTTGGCGCGGCCGATTCGCTGCGCCAGCCGGCTCGCCCCCTTCGGCGCGCCGACATGGACGACCAGGTCGACATCGCCCCAGTCGATGCCGAGGTCGAGCGTCGATGTGGCGACGATGGCGCGCAGGGCGTTCTCGCCCATCGCCTTTTCGACACGCCGGCGCTGCGCGACGTCGAGCGAGCCGTGATGCAGCGCGATCGGCAAGGTGTCCTCGTTGACCCGCCACAACTCCTGGAACAGCAACTCCGCCTGGCTGCGCGTGTTGACGAACAGCAGGGTTGTCTTGTGGCGCTTGATCTCGTTGTAGATCTCCGGCGTTGCGTAGCGGGCTGAATGTCCCGCCCACGGCACGCGCTCCTCCGAATCGAGAATGGAGATCTCGGGCTTGGCACCGCCGGTGACGACGATCAGTTCGGCCATCGGCCCCGGAGGATTCTGGCTGACCAGCCAGCGCCGCAATTCGTCGGGCTCGGCGACCGTCGCCGACAGGCCTATCGTCTGCAGCGCGGGCACAAACGAGCGCAGCCGGGCCAACCCGAGCGACAGGAGATGCCCGCGCTTCGAGGTCACCAGCGAATGCAATTCGTCGAGCACGACATAGCGCAGGTCCTCGAAGAAGCGCCTGGCATCGGGCGCGGCAATCAGCAGCGCCAATTGCTCGGGTGTGGTCAGGAGAATGTCGGGCGGCGCCAGCTTCTGCCGCTGGCGCTTGTGTGCGGGCGTGTCACCGGTGCGCGTCTCCACGGTGACCGGCAGCCCGATTTCTTCGACGGGTTTGCCGAGATTGCGCTCGATGTCGACGGCCAGCGCCTTCAGCGGCGAGATGTAGAGTGTGTGGATGCCTCGGTGCGCCTGCCCCGGCCTTCTCCTCGGTCGGCCAGCCAGTTCGGTCAGCGATGGCAAGAACCCGGCCAGCGTCTTGCCGGCGCCGGTCGGCGCGATCAGCAATACCGACTGCCCGCCCTGGGCCTTGGCCAGCAAATCGATCTGGTGGGCGCGCGGCGACCAGCCCTTTTCTGCAAACCATTTGACGAATGGCTCGGGCAGGACGACGGCGGCATTCTGTTCGGCAAGGCGCGGCTGCTCTGTCACGCGCCAGAGGTAGCGCGGTGACGCGCAATCGCCAAGCAGAATCAGAACAAAAGGTGATCGATTCGCATTACGGCCGGCGAAACCCGGTCGGTCCGCCATAGAGATAGCCGATACGGGCGACCGCCTCCCTCAGTCCTTCAAGCGACACCAGCATCGTGTGGCCGTTGGCGTGGATCATGGTCTCCGGGTCCGTCATGATCGCGACGTGGCCTTTCCAGAAGACCAGGTCGCCGCGCCGCAACCCCGCAAAATCCGGCCCGGGGTCGAGCGGTTCACCGATGGTGGTCGCCTGCATGTCGGTGTCGCGCAGCACTTGCCTGCCAGCCATGTGCATTGCAAGTTGCACGAGACCGGAACAATCGATGCCAAAGCCGGAGGCGCCGCCCCACAGATAGGGCGTGCCGAGAAAGGCCTCGGCAACCGCGACGTAGTCGGCAGCCGCCTCGGCGATAGGCCTGAGATGGCCAGATATGACCGCCTCGCCGGACGGCAACAGCGCATAATGCGTGCTGCGCGTTTCGGCCGAGCCCGTCACGGTCACCAACGATCCCATCGACAATTGCCCGCTCAGCGGGAAGCGCAAGTCGGGTCCCGGGTAGAGAAAGGTGCGTGGCACCGAAACGATGTGGGTTGGCGCATGGTCGCGCGTGCCCAGCGCCGTGTCGGCGACATAGCCGACATAGCCGTCGCGCTCAGCCTGGATCCAGGCCCAGCCTTCCGCGTCATCGAAGACGAGAATATCGTCGCCGAACAGGGCTTGCGTGTTGACGCCGGCATCCGGGCGCGGAGCCTTGCGGATATCGGCCACGGAGGCTGATATGCGCGCCGGCCGGCCGGCGACAAAACGGTCGGCGGCGACCTCGCCTTTCAGCCTGGCGTCGGCGAGATCGGAGCGGAAGGCATGGAGGCGGGCATCCCTGGCGGTCAAATCGGCACTCGTTCAAATGGGCAACTTGGTTAAATGGGCAACTCTTGGGCTCTGGCGATGATAACATCGCCAAAGCGCTCGACAAAGAGCGCGCCTTCGACTGTGCGCCTGACCAGCACGTTGCGCTTGTCGAGCTCGTCGCGGTGGCGCGACACCAGTTTCAGCGCCCCCATCGTATCGAGCGCACGGGTGATCACCGGCTTGGTGACGTTGAGGCGGGCGGCTAACCCCCGTACCGTGTGTGGCGGCGGATCGAGATAGATGGTGAACAGGATCGCCGTCTGGCGCATGGTGAGGTCGGGCGCGTCATCGCGCACCTCCGACAGCACCACCTGTTGCCACAGTCGCAAGGCCTGGCTTGGACGCATGATAATCGACATCCGGCCAGCATGACGGAAAATTGTTTCGGTTCCGTTTCAGTCAGCACCTTCGTCGGCTTGCCCGAGAATCAGCCGTAGCGGTTCGAAATGACCTGCTCCAGCGCCCTGATGCCTTGCGCTTCGCCGCCGGCAAGGCCGTGCGGGCGGTCGGACGGGTTCCAGGCGAAGATGTCGAGATGCGCCCAGTTGGCGGTCTTTTCGACGAAGCGCTTCAGGAAAAGCGCCGCCGTGATCGAGCCGGCGAAACCATCCGGTGTGACGTTATTGATGTCGGCCACCTTCGACGCCAGCTTGGCGTCATAGGGCTTCCACAACGGCATGCGCCATAGCGGATCCTCGACCGCAACGGAGGCGTCCGCCAGCTCGGATGCAAGCGCCTCGTCACCGGTATAGAACGGCGGCAGGTCGGGACCGAGCGCAACACGGGCAGCGCCTGTCAGCGTTGCCATATCGACCAGCATCTGCGGCTCCTCGTCATCGGCCAAGGCCAAGGCATCGGCGAGCACCAGCCGTCCTTCGGCGTCGGTGTTGCCGATTTCGACGGTGATGCCCTTGCGGCTCACCAGCACGTCGCCTGGCCGGAAGGCGTTGCCGGCTATCGAATTCTCGACAGCGGGGATGAGCACACGCAGCCGAACCTTCAGGCCGGTGGCCATGATCATGGAAGCGAGGCCCAGCACGTTGGCAGCGCCCCCCATGTCCTTCTTCATCAAAAGCATGCCCGAGGACGGCTTGATGTCGAGACCGCCTGTATCGAAGCAGACGCCCTTGCCGACCAGCGTTATCTTGGGGGCATTGTTCAGCCCCCAAATCATGTCGATCAGGCGTGGCGCGTCAGCAGAAGCCCGACCGACGGCGTGGATCATCGGAAAGTTGGCGGCAAGAAGATCGTCGCCTTTGGTGACCGATATTTCGGCCTTGTGCGTCGCGGCCAAGCTCCGGGCGGCTTTCTCCAACTGCCCGGGGCCCATATCGCTGGTCGGCGTGTTGACCAGATCGCGCGCCAGGAAAACGCCATCGGCGAGGCGGCGGATGCGGGCGGCGTCGGTGCCAGCCGGGAGCGCGAGGCGCAGCGTCTTGCCTGGCTTCTTGCCGTAGCGGGTGAAGACATAGCCGCCGAGCGCCACGGCGAGTGCCGTAAGCTCGGGCTTGGCCGGCGCGGACGCAAAATGCCAGTCGCCTTCGGGCAAGGCTCTCGCTAGTGCGCCGATGGCCAGTGCGCCCTCGCCATCACCGGTGCCGAACAGGGCTCCGGCAATCGCGCCGTTGTCGCCAGGTACAATCAGCGTCCTGCCGGCCTCGCCGGAAAAGCCGTTGGCCTTGGCCCAGGCGACCGAGGATGGCGCAAGGCCCGACGCCGCCAGAGCATCCTTGGCCACCAGATGGACCGGCAGCGCATTGCTCAATTCTTTCTCGACGAGTTCGACAGGCATTCGCTGGTCTCCGCTTCCGAGTCGGCGTTTCTTAACTCTCCGTTAGGGTTAACAGAATATTTCTGCGGGAGGGAAGATGGCCACGCAAATGGTCACGCGATGAACGGAGCCCTGGTGCCGATGCCGACCAACCGCAGGATGAACGCCAGCGCAAATAGGCTGATCACCACGGCGTTGATGATGGTGCTTGCCGCAGGCGTCGCCGGCTGCGGAACCAGCAAATTGACGACTGGCTCGATTTCTCGTCCAAGCGGCAAGCCGCTGGAAACAATGTCGGCGGGCGAACTGCACAACGCTACGATGGCGCTCGGCCAGTCCTATTCGAAAAACCCCAGCGACAAGCGGATCGCGACAAACTATGCAGCGGCGCTGCAGATGGACGGCGACGCAGACCAGTCGCTTGCGGTGATGCGCAAGCTGGCGATTGCCTTGCCGAAGGATCGCGACGTGCTCGCCGCCTATGGCAAGGCGCTAGCCGCCAACGGTCAGTTCGAGCCGGCTCTCGATGCCGTGCGCCGCGCGCAGACCCCCGAATATCCTGACTGGAAACTGGTGTCGGCGGAAGCTGCCATTCTCGACCAGCTCGGCCAGAAGGACGAGGCGCGCCAAGGCTATCGCAAGGCGCTTGACCTCAGGCCGAACGAACCATCGGTCCTTTCCAATCTCGGCATGTCGTACGTGCTGGAAGGTGATTTGCGCACGGCCGAAACCTATATGCGCTCGGCCGCCCAGCAGCCGAATGCAGACAGTC
Source organism: Mesorhizobium sp. M1428 (assembly GCF_040317515.1). Taxonomy (NCBI): domain Bacteria; kingdom Pseudomonadati; phylum Pseudomonadota; class Alphaproteobacteria; order Hyphomicrobiales; family Phyllobacteriaceae; genus Mesorhizobium; species Mesorhizobium sp. M1428. The sequence continues at coordinate 86,909 of NZ_JAMYKT010000007.1, read as the reverse complement.
GCGTCCGCCAGAACCTGGCGCTGGTCGTCGGTCTGCAAGGCCGTTTCGACGAGGCCGAGAAGATCGCCTCGCAAGAGCTGTCGCCGGATCAGGCGCAGGCCAATGTCGCTTACCTGCGCCAGATGCTGGCGCAGCAGAATGCCTGGAGCCAGCTCAAGGACCAGGACAAGGCAAAGCCCGCCACCAACTGACCGGCTCAAGCGCCGAACCGGTGCGCGAAATTCCGCAACACGCCTAACGCAAAGAGCCGCGCTGCACCGGCCGCGCGGCTTTGAAATCATATCAGCGTTTGTGGCGACGCTACTGGCGCTACTCGCTGCTGGATTTCGGCTGGTCGCCAAAGATGCCGCGCTGGCTCACCTGGATGCCGGCGGGACCCAGAATGATGGCGAACAGCACCGGCAGGAAAAACAGGATCATCGGCACGGTGAGCTTCGGCGGCAAGGCCGCGGCCTTCTTCTCGGCGGCATTCATGCGCATGTCGCGGCTCTCAGCGGCAAGCACGCGCAGAGCATGCGCCACCGGCGTGCCGTAGCGCTCGGCCTGAACCAACGCCTGGGACACCGACCTGACGGATTCCAGGCCGGTTCTGCTTGCAAGGTTCTCGTAGGCCTGCTTGCGCTCCTGCAGATAGGAAAGCTCGGCGTTGGTCAGGATGAATTCTTCCGCCAATGCCACCGATTGCGCGCCGATCTCATCGGCGACCTTGCGAAGCGCTGCTTCCACCGACATGCCGGACTCGACGCATATCAGCAACAGGTCGAGCGCGTCCGGCCACGCCATCTGAATCGACTGCTTGCGCTTGGTAGCGCGGTTGTTGACGTAGAGCACCGGCGCGTAGAACCCCGCATAGGCTACCACGATGCACACGAACAGCTTCACGAAAAGCGGCTGCTCGGGCAATCCTCCGAGCACGAACAGATACATCGCCGCCAATGCAAAGCCGATAAAGGGCAGAACGAGACGGAAGAAAAGGAAGCGCGTCAGCGGATTTTGCCCGCGAAAACCCGCCACTTTCAATTTCTGCAAGGTACCTTCATCCGCCAGCGCACGCCTGAGATCCAGGCGATCGACAATATTGCGCATGCCGACCGACTGTTCTTCGCGCAGGCCCTTGCGTCGGCGGTCGGCTTCGACTGCCAGCCGCGCACGCTGCTTGGCGCGCAGCTCATCGCGCTCCAGCGCCACGGATTTCATGCGCGCCTTGAGCTGGTTTCCGCCAAAGGCGGGCAGCAGCGTGAAGACGGTCGCAAACACCGCAATGCCGACCAGCAGTGCGATCAGCAGAGACGGATCGGTGAGAGTTCTGATGACGTGATCGGTCATACGCGAGTCCTAGACTTCGAAGTTCATCATCTTGCGCATTACCAGGACGCCCATCGACATCCAGATGCCGGAACAACCGAGGATCAGATGGCCGGTGCTGGTGGTGAAGAGGGGCATGATGTAGTTCGGGCTCGTCAAATAGACGAGAAAGGCGACGACGAAAGGCAAGGCGCCGATGATCACGGCGGATGCCTTGGCTTCCATGGACAACGCCTGGACCTTGGCTTTCATTTTCTTGCGGTCGCGAAGCACGCGCGAAAGATTGCCCAGCGCTTCGGAAAGATTGCCGCCGGCCTGAGACTGAATCTGGATGACGATGCCGAAGAAGCTCGCCTCGGTGCACGGCATCGTTTCTGGCATGCGCATGGCAGCGTCGGGGATCGACAAACCCATTTGCTGCGAATCGACGATGCGGCGGAACTCGGTCTTGACCGGCTCGGGGGATTCGTTGGCGATCAGGCGCACGGCATCGTTCAGCGGCAGACCGGATTTTACCGCACGCACGATGATATCGAGTGCGTTCGGAAATTCGTTGAGGAACGCCTTGACGCGGCGCGCGCGGCGAAACGAGACGAACCAGCGGGGCAGACCCAAGACGCCGACCAGCAGCGCAGCCGGCAAGACCAGCAGTGGTGCGCCGATGAAATAGACAAGAGCCGTCAAGACGACGCCGCAGACCGCCGAGTAGACATAGAAGCGCTCAAGCGAGATCTTCATGCCTGCCTGACGGATTTGGATCTTCAGCGGTGGCTTCTTGACCAGGCTCTGATTGGACTTTTGCTTTTGATCGAGATCCTTCAGCGAATCCTGGACGGACTTGCGACGCTTGGCCGCTTCCGCCACGCGATCGCGCGAAGCCTTGACGACCGAACGATCCGTCTCGGCGGTCTTGATCGATTCAAGCCGCTTGCCGACCTGCTTCTCGGTGCTGATCCGGTTGAACAGGAAAGCATAGGCCACAGCGCCGGCGCTGAAGCCGGCGAGCACGACGAATGCCAATACGGTGCCGTCAATTCCGAACATCGACCCTGGCCCCCACGCTTCCAGACGGATCAGTCAGCGCGTTTCTCCATCGCCTCGAGCGCAACCGCGAGGCGCTGCTCCTCGCCGTAATAGCGGGCGCGCTCCCAGAAATGAGGACGGCCGATGCCAGTCGACACGTGCTCGCCCAGCAGCCTGCCGTTCGCGTCCTCGCCCTTGATGTTATAGAGAACGATGTCCTGGGTGATGATGACGTCGCCTTCCATGCCGATCACCTCGGTGATGTGGGTGATCCGCCGCGATCCGTCGCGCAGGCGTGCAGCCTGTATGATCACGTCGATGGAGCCTACGACGATTTCGCGCACGGTTTTTTGCGGCAGCGTGTAGCCGCCCATGGCGATCATCGACTCTATACGGTTGAGGCATTCGCGCGGGCTGTTCGAGTGGATCGTCCCCATCGAGCCGTCATGGCCGGTGTTCATCGCCTGCAGCAGGTCGAACACTTCGGGTCCGCGCACTTCGCCGACGATGATGCGTTCGGGCCGCATGCGCAGGCAGTTCTTGACCAGGTCGCGCATGGTCACTTCGCCCTCGCCTTCGAGGTTCGGCGGACGGGTTTCGAGACGCACCACATGCGGCTGCTGCAATTGCAGCTCAGCTGAGTCCTCGCAGGTGATGACGCGTTCCTCGCGGTCGATATAGTTGGTCAGGCAATTGAGTAGCGTCGTCTTGCCTGAGCCGGTACCGCCCGAGATGACAATGTTGCAGCGAACACGGCCGATGATCTTGAGAATCTCGGCCCCTTGCGGCGAAATCGAGCCGAACTTGACCAGCTGGTCGAGCGTCAGCTTGTCCTTCTTGAACTTGCGGATGGTAAGTGCGGTGCCGTCGATAGCCAGGGGCGGTGCGATGACGTTGACACGGGAGCCATCAGGAAGACGCGCATCGCAGATCGGGCTCGATTCATCGACGCGGCGGCCAACCTGGCTGACGATACGCTGGCAGATGTTGAGGAGCTGCTGGTTGTCGCGGAAACGGATGCCGGTCTGCTCGACCTTGCCGTTGACTTCGATGTAGACGTTCTTGGAGCCATTGACCATGATGTCGGCAATATCGTCGCGGGCAAGCAGTGGCTCCAGTGGCCCGTAGCCCAAAACGTCGTTGCAGATATCCTCGAGAAGCTCTTCCTGCTCGGCGATGGACATCGCGAAATTCTTGATCGCGATGATGTCGTTGACGATGTCGCGGATTTCCTCGCGCGCGCTTTCGGGATCGAGTTTGGCCAGCTGCGACAGGTCGATCGTGTCGATCAGTGCGGCGAAGACCTGGCTTTTGGTATCGTAGTAGGTTTCGCTCTTTTGGCGCTGGATCGTTTTCGGCTCCGGGGCCAATGGCGGCGGCTCGACCGCACGGCGAACCGCCGGCGCACCAGATGGCGGCAGCGCCGCCGGCCTGGCAGCTACAGCCGCTTCCACAGGGTTCGCGGCCGCCGGCGCAGCAGGCGCAGGTGCTGGCTGACGGAATTCCGGAATGGTCCGGTTGCCGTCGTCGCTGCCTCTTTTACCAAACATGATCGCTTACCAATTCCACCGCTGAGGCATCACTTCTTGTTGCGCGAAAGCTTGCCGATCAGGTTGCCGAGGCCAGCCTTTTTCTTCACCTTGATTTCGCTGCGCCCTGTCAGCACATGGGCGATCTCGTTGATCGTGGCGACGACCGGATTCTTGGCATCCATTTCACCGAGCATACGCCCATTATTGGCAGCATTTCCGAACAAAAGGGGCTCGAACGGGATGATCGACATCGGCGAAAGGCCGAGTGATTCGGAGAAGTCGGACGGTGTAATCTCGGGACGTTTCGGCACGCCGGCCTGGTTGATTACAAGCTTTGGTGCGGGATCGTTCGGACGAAGCCGCTTCAGCATGTCGACCAGGTTCTTCGTGTTGCGCAGATTGGCCAGTTCGGGCGTAGCCGTGATGACGATCTCGTCGGCCTTGACCAGGGTGTTCTTGGTCCAGCCGGCCCAGACATGGGGAACATCAAGCACGAGGAGCGGCGCGCTACGCTGGGCTATGTCGATAAGCTGGGTGAAGGCGTCAGGATCGAAATCGTAGACCCGCTCCAGGGTCGAAGGTGCCGCAAGCAGCGACAGATGCTCGGCGCATTGGGCGAGCAGCCGGTCGAGATAGACCTCGTCGACGCGTTCCGGCGAGAAGACCGCCTCGGCAATGCCTTGCGCCGGGTCCTGGTCGAAATTGATATTGGCCGTTCCGAAGGCGAGGTCGAGATCGGCGACAACCACTTCGGATTTGAAAAGGGACGACATGGCCCACGCCACATTATGGGCTATGGTCGAGGAGCCGACGCCACCCTTGGCGCCGATGAAGGCAATCGAGCGGCCGATCGGCTCAGCTTCCGGATCAACGAAGATCGAAGACACCACGCTGACGATGTCGGCCATCGATACGGGCGCGATGACATATTCGGAAATGCCCGAGCGGATGAGTTCGCGGTACAGGCCGACATCGTTGTAATGGCCGACAACCACCACCTTGGAGCTCGGGTCACAATGCTCGGAGAGCTGCGCGAGTTGTTCCAGCAACAGCTTCGGCTCGCTGCGCGATTCAAGCAGGATCAGGTTCGGTGTCGGCGCCGACTGATAGAATTCGATAGCGGTGGGGATGCCCCCCATATGCACCTTCAGATGGGCCTTGGCCATGCGGCGATCCTCGCCGGCGCGCTCGACCGGATTGGCTACGCCTTCGGTCTCGCAGAATGCTTGGATCGAAATGCGCGGGATCGGCCGCAACGCCTGCATCGCGGCAATATCCTGCTCCGAGGTTTCGCCGCCCGGTACCTCTGTTTCATAGGCAAGATTGCTCATTATCATCACTTTCCGTGACTTGCGCGGCTTAGGGTTTGTTGAGCCTCAACACTCGTTAATATTCGACTTCCGAATTGCCGAGGAATTCGTCCGAAATACCTCTGTCACGATAGACGTCGATCACCGCGCCGCGATTTTCCGCGTCGATCGGCGTCGGCTTGCGTGGCCCGATCAGATCGGACGGATTGGCCATTTGGGCAGCCAGGTTGTTCTGATACGAACAGCCGAAATCGGCATAGTGCTTGTTTTCCGAAGTCTCCAGCAGGTCTTCGGGCCAGCGCCCGCATTTATCCGTCTGAGCCTTCACCGAGACGTAAGCAACACGGACCGGTGCGGACGCTTCGGCCGAAACAGACTGATAGGACCGCATGGCGATCCGCTTCCGGCTGATGCCGCTGGCTATGGCCAGCCTGGCGAAATCGCGGCCGGCCGCGGCCGCTGCGATTTCGTTGGCCGAGCCGCTCGGAATCTCGATCGTCAGCACCGGAGCCGCGCTCCTGTCGTATCCGTCCAGGAAGCCGAGGAGCGTGTTACGCTGGGATCTGGTCATGCCACGGTCGCCGGCGCCGACCGGAAGGTCGATCTTCTGGATCTTCTCGGCGATGACAATCGGATGAGTGGTGCGATAATCGTCCGGTATGGCACCGACCGTGACGCTGTCGCGATTGGCGCAGCCGGCCAGTGATGCCGCCACCGCGATCGCTATGATGGGAACGGCCGGCCGCCAGATTCGCGAATGGACGGACCGTATCGCGGTGACCGCCCTTGCCTTCGATACTGACTGAGACATGTCCACTTCCCCGCTTACTTGTAGATGAAGCCGACAACGCCGTGATAGCGGCCGTTGGGCTTGTCGGTCTGCATGGTGCCGTAGACACGGTTGACGCGGCCAAGGAACATGCCGGCGCCATCGCTGGCTGCGTTGAAATTGTCATCCGGTTTGGCAAGATCGTTGCGCGCCACCGGCTTCACCAGATAGGGCGTGATGATGATGACGAGTTCGGTCTCGTTGCGGACGAAATCCCTGCTGCGGAACAGCGTGCCTAGCACCGGTATTTTGGTCAGGCCGGGCAACCCGGCAACCGCCTGCCTGATGTCGTCGCGGACAAGGCCCGCGATCATCATGGAACCGCCGGAGGGCAATTCCACCGTGGTGTCGGCCAAGCGTTTGCGGATCGACAGAAAAGTGGTGCCAGGCAAGTCACCAAGCCCTTCGAGCGCTACCGCGCCTTCCGTCGTAGGTTCCGAAACCGACGTCCTCACTTTTAGGCTGATGCGGCCCGCCGAGAGCACGACCGGCTGGAATTCGAGCCCAATTCCATATTCAAGGCGTTCGTGCTCGTAGGTAATCTGGCCAGTTTGATTGTCGTTTGAAACGTTGCTTGTTCGGCCGGTGATGATATTGAATTCGCCGCCGACCTTGAAGGTCGCCTTCTCGCCGGAGACGGCGGTGAGAGTCGGCTCGGCCAGCGTCTTCATGACACCGCTTTGCTCCATGGCGTTTATGTACGCCTGGAGCGTCGAGGTGCCGATCGAGGCCCCCGAAAATTGCGACAGTGGTTTTCCTAATCCATATGCGGGGGTGCTGAACGACTTCCAACTAATGCCGTTGCTGCTACCGTTGCCGACCATGTTGACGCCGAGCTGCTTCATCACCGAGCGGCTGACTTCCGCGACCGTCACCTTCAGCGTCACCTGGTCGTCGCCGATAATCTGCAGCAGGTTGACGATCTTGCTGACGCGGCGCTCGGCATCCGGGTTGTCGATGGCGACGCCGGCTTCAGCCGAACCGCCGGCAGCGGTCTGCGAATATTGACCCGTGGTCGCCTCGCCGCCGGACACGAAGATGTTCGCCAGATCAGCCGCGCGCTTGGCGTCCAGAGGAGTGTCAACGGTTCCGGTCAGAACGACGTTGTCGTTCAGCAACTCGACCTTGACCTCCGATGACGGGATGAAGCGCTTGATGTAATCCTCCAGCCCGGCGACGTCACGTTCGACCGCTAGGTCAAGGCTGACGATCTGCTCGCCATTCGGGCCAAAGACGAAGATATTGGTCTCGCCGACCGCCTTTCCAAACAGATAGATGCGCCTGGCGGTGCGGGTCACCGCGTCGGCTACAGCGGGGTTGGCGACGAGAATGTCGTAGGCATCACTCGGGAGGTCGATGACCACCGACTTGTTCAGTCCAAGCTTGACCCGCTGGGTGGCGGTCGAAGCCGTAACCCTGGCATTGCCCGCCGCACTGGCATCGAGGATGCCATATGCATTCGTTCCAAGGAGAAACAGGCCGATCGCCGCAGCCAGCGTGAGCGGCAGTTTGGTTTTTAGACTCATTTCCTTGCCCCCACTTCGGAAACTTCGCCCGACTTGATCAACCGCACCGTTCCGCGCCGGCCATTGCCGGAAACCAGGTAATCGGCTTCGCCCACATTCTTGTCCTGGCTATCCTTGATCGAGCGCAGCGCCAATGTCAGGCGATCCGCCATCTGCTGTGCGACGGTGATGATCTCTGACTGCTGCGGCGTCAGTTCCAGGGTGGCGGTCTGGCCCACCCTGGTCTTCTTGCCTTCCTCGTCTTCCTGAATGGTCTGGTCGATCGCCAGGACGCGAATATTCTTGAGAATAGTTTCGGTCGTGAAGCCCGAACCACCGCCATTGGCGGGATCGGCTCTGCGGGTCATGATGACGTCGACGAAATCGTTGGGAAGAATAAAGCCACCGGCCGAGGTGTCGGCCGAGATGCTTGTGGCAACAGCCCGCATGCCGGAGGGCAGGATCGACGACATGAAGCTTTGCCCCTCACCGATCAGCTTCGAGCGCCGCAGCGGTTCGCCGGCGTAGAGCGCCACGCGGGCGACGGCGCCCTTCAGCTTGTCCAGCGCTTCAGGCTCGGCGGCGCGGGTGATGAAATTTGCGTTGATGCCGGCGGACGGCCATGACTCCCAGGAAATGTTGTTTTCAAGCGGACTGCCCATCGGAACGTCGCCGGAAAGAACAAGCACATCCTGCAGTGCGATCGTCGGCGCCTGAGGACCGGAATCGACAACCGGAGGCGGGGGAGCCACGACCATGTTCTTCGCGACATAGCCTGCACCACCGGCCGCGGCTATCGCCACGCTCAGAATAATCAATCGGGATGCTGGCATCTGTCCGAACCTCGCCTTGGCAAACCACGTAGCCAAGCGGGACTTTGCAGCGGCAATCGTCAAAACAAGGTTAATGTTATACTTACGATCGTGATTAATTTAACGTTTATATAAATTAGATCGACAAGCCCGGCCCGAAGGAAAACGTGGCCAACTCGCCTGCTCGGCGCCAACGGCGTAAAGCGAAATTCAGCCCGCCAGCCTGGTAAGTGCCCAGGCCATCAATGGCGAGTCGGAATAGGTGAGCAGACCGCCAACGCCAAGCGCGATGCCGTACGGAACGCCGGTCGCCTCATCGGCGAAATGGCGCAGGAACGGATTGTGGCTTGTGACGGCGGCAAGCGGCGATTTCCGATAGGCGAGGATGGCAAGCGTCAGCAGACCGCCGATGAATGTCGAGGCGACGAGGTATTCGATGAGATGGATGTTCAGTCCCATCCACATCGCAGTGGCGGCCAGCAGCTTGGCGTCGCCGCCGCCCATACCGCCGAGCGCGAACAGGCCGAACGTCACCGCGAGTACCAGGCCGGCGGCGGCGAAATGCCAGCCATAGGTGGCCCAGTCCATGCCGGCCAAAGGCGCAACCAAGGCGAAGACAACCACAAGCAACACCGGCACGCGATTGGCGATCGTCATCGACAGCATGTCGGAGATTGCGGCAAACAGCATGCAGAACGGAAACACGACGAAGATCACGGCTTCAAGCATCGGCGCGCCTGTGGTCAAATTGCATCTGGCCCTCAGCCTAGTCACATTCGCTTAACGATTGATGAGGCCCGAATTTCAAATCGTGCTGGGACTAAAGACTAAATAAGGGCCGCCAGTGCGGCGGCCCTTATTTGGAGAACAAGCGAGTTACGATCAGCTACCGCTCACCTTAGTGGAGATGGTGCTGAACTTGGCGTTCAGCGCGTTGCCGAGCGAGCCGGCGCCGACCATGATGGCAAGCGCGATAAGGGCGGCGATCAGACCGTATTCGATAGCGGTCGCGCCGGATTCGTCCTTCACAAAACGTGCGATGAGGTTAGACATTCGAGCTCCTACTCCAATTGTTACAGCACTTCCGTCAACTTCTCTTGGTGGCTGATCGGATACTGCGAATCTAAGGAGAAGCTGTTTCAATCGGCTTAATAAACAGGCTTACCGATTCCTTTCCCGCTTCGACGACATTGCGTGGTTAACCCAGAACTAAAATACCCGCCGCTGGGCCCACGGGCTGACAAAAGGCGCAAAAGGCGCAATTCGGCAAGGACGTTCTGCCGTGCCGGCTAGGCCCAATGCCGGTTCCGGCTTAATCCTGAACTCCAGCCGCTTAACGGTTGGTTCACCAATCTCGTTCATGTTCTGTTGAACAGTTTGCCAGGGGGCGCCTCAATGGCCGGGCCGAGATCATCATTTCCAGTTGCCGTGCTTTTTGCCGCAGCGGCTTTCGCCTTTCCAGCCAAGGCCGGCGCCGGCATCGAGGTGACGATGAACCAGGCAAAGATTATCAAATTGTCGCGCGCCGCCGATACGATTGTCGTCGGCAATCCGGCGATCGCCGACGCCTCCGTGCAGGACGCATCGACCATCGTACTGACCGGCAAGGGATTTGGCGTCACCAATCTCGTCGTCCTCGACCAAGAGGGTAACCCGATCGTCGATGAGCAAATAACCGTCGTGCGCCAGGCAGCGTCGTCGGTGCGCATCTATCGGCGTTCCGAAGTACAGACCATGTCCTGCGCGCCATATTGCGAAAGCTCGTATAAGAGCGATGCCGAGAAGGCCTCTGAAGCCGAAATGAGCGCCGGGCATTAGCTAGCCGACGTCTCCGCCTTTAGCGGGAACGTGCTTCGGTTATCGCCGGGTTAAGGCCTTCCCGTTGAATTTAATGGTCATTCCAACCGGACTTCAATCGGTTCCGACTAAGGGTGGGACCGATACAGAAGCGGCATCGGCGGGCAGAGGACATGAGCAAGGCAGGACGAGCAGGTTTTCCAAGACGGTTTCTGGGCGACCGCCGCGGAAGCACGGCGATCGAATTCGCCATGCTTGCAATTCCTTTCGCGCTTCTTGTCTTCGCCATCCTGGAGAGCTGCATTTCTTTTGCCGCACAGGAAGTGATGGCAAACGCCACCGACGACATCGCGCGCCAGCTGCGTACCGGCCAACTAAGACCGACCGATGTGTCCGGTACCAAGCTGCGGGATATGATCTGCACCAAATTGGAGATCATGGTCGCCAAGACCTGTCCCGGATTGCTGGTGGACTTGCGCGAATATCCCACCTTCGCCGATGCGGCGCTGGCCGGTTTCAAGATCCAGGATGGTGACGTCGTGCTGACCAAGGGCACGAGCACACAGACCTTCACCGTCGCACCTGGCCTGGCGGAGTCGAGAAACATGCTGCGGGTTTTTTACAAATGGCCGGTGATGACCGACTTCATGGCCAAATCGATGGCCAACCTAAAGGACGGCAAAACGCTGCATTTTGCTTCGATCACTTGGCAGAACGAGCCGTTCGACAACTGAACCACGTAGTCGCTTGAAAAGGGCAAAGCCATGATTCGTGCGGGGGCACAGCTGGGCATCGCAGGGATTTGTACAAGAGCAGTCCGGCTTTGCTCGGACCGCCGCGGTATTGCGGCTGTCGAGTTTGCCCTCATCGTGCCTGTCCTGTTGATCATGTACTTTATGACAATGGAGGCCTCGCAAGCCATCGAGACCAGCAAGAAGGTCAGCCGCATCGGCAGCATGGTAGCGGATCTCGTCACGCAGCAGCAGACCATCAAGGCGGCCGATGTCGATGCCATCATGGCGATCGGCAGTTCCACGCTGCAGCCCTACAACCGCTCGAAACCGAAGATCATTATCACGGCGATACAGGTGACGAACGAGACGACGCCGAAAGTCCTGGTCGTGTGGTCGCGCAAGCTGGTCGATGGCGTGTCTAGTGTCGACGCGGTCAAGGATTCCACCACAACGGTCCCGAGCGCGCTCAAGATCAAAGGCACTTTCCTCATTCGGGTCGAAAGCGATCTCGCCTACAAGCCAATCATCACCTGGTCGGCGGACGGCCAAAGCCGGTTCGGGTTGAGCTCGGTCTTCAATTCGATATCGATGGCGGAAACTTATTATCTGCGGCCGCGCAGGAGCCCGACCATTCCGTGCAGCGATTGCTGACGCCTGAAGCCCGCTAACGGGCTGTTGCTATTGCTTGCGACCGCGGGCCGAGACTAGACGCACGATGGCTGCAGCCAGCACATAGTCCCTCGGACCGGCAACGGTTCGGCGACGATACCGATACGGAACGTTCCGATAACATCGCGCCAATCGGCTCGCGCCAGGTTTGCGCAAGACGCATCCAGCAGCAAAGCCAGTACGGCGGCGAATGCGTTCAGGGCAGGCCTCATGCGAGTTCCACGCCGCGCATTTCGATCGGCAGATCGACCATGCCGCGATTCGTCTCTCCCGGGCCAGCACGCCAAGCCGTGCCGTTCGGGTTTCCGAATTGCCAATGGCGGCGCGGAACCCTATGTCTGAGCCAACACACAGGCAATGATGAACCATTAGATGGCACGCGCCTTCCTTTTTGTCCTCGACTCTTTCGGCATCGGCGGCGCGGCCGATGCCGAACGCTATGGCGACACCGGCTCCAACACGTTCGCACACATCGCGCGGGCCTGCGCAGAAGGCCGCGCCGATCGCGAAGGCCTGCGTGACGGACCCCTTCTCGTACCAAATATGCTCGCGCTCGGCCTCGGCCAGGCCGCGGCAACGGCGACGGGTTTCAGGTTCGAGAATGCCGGCAGTGCCCCGCTTGCCGCCGCCTTTCATGGCGCAGCCCAAGAGGTTTCGAGCGGCAAGGACACGCCATCGGGCCATTGGGAAATAGCCGGCCTGCCGGTCCGTTTCGACTGGGGTTACTTCCCGGACACGATTCCCGCCTTTCCAGCCGAATTGACCGAAACAATGGTGCGTGAAGGGAAGGTGCCCGGCATCCTCGGCAATTGCCATGCTCCGGGCACCGAGATCATCGAACGGTTCGGCGAAGACCATATCCGCACCGGCAAGCCGATCTGCTACACCTCGATCGACTCCGTCCTGCAGATTGCCGCGCATGAGGTTCATTTCGGCCTGGAACGGCTTTACGAGTTCTGCAAAGTGGTGCGCAGGCTCGTCGATCCGCTGAATATCGGCCGCGTCATCGCGCGGCCGTTTATCGGTGAAACCGCCGCCACGTTCGAGCGAACGCATAATCGTCGCGACTATGCCGTACCGCCGCCGGAACCGACCTTGCTCGACCGGCTGACGGCGCGCGGCAGCCGGGTTATCGCGGTCGGCAAGATCGGCGACATTTTCGCCCATCGCGGGATCTCGGAAGTCCGCAAGGCTGCCGGCAACATGGCAATGTTCGACAAAGCGCTTGGCGCCATGGAAGATGCCCGCGACGGCGACCTCGTCTTCGCGAACTTTGTCGACTTCGACACCGAGTTCGGGCATCGGCGCGACGTTGCGGGGTATGCCGCCGCACTCGAAGCTTTCGACCGGCGCCTGCCCGAGGCATTCGCACGGCTGAGGCCAGGCGATCTGCTCATTTTGACCGCCGATCACGGCAACGATCCGACGTGGCGCGGCACCGATCACACGCGCGAGCGAATTCCGGTTATCGGGATGCGGCCGGGTTTCAAAGGCGCAGACATCGGACTGAGGACGACATTTGCCGACATCGGCGAAACCGTGGCCGAACATCTCGGGCTGGCGCGCGGCCGTTACGGCACCTCCTTCCATGCCACGATAGATGGCCATGCCTGAGCTGCCGGAGGTCGAGACAGTCAGGCGCGGCCTGCAGCCGGCCCTTGAAGGTGCCCGCATTGTCGGTATCGAGGCACGCCGGCCGGATTTGCGGTTTCCGTTCCCCGAGAGATTTTCGGAGCGGCTGATCGGCAAGACGATTGCGGCGCTCGGCCGCCGTGCCAAATATCTGACGATCCACGTGGACAACGGCCCGGTTTTGATCTGCCATCTCGGCATGTCGGGTTCGTTTCGCATCGAAACGGCCGACGAGAGCGCAACGCCCGGCGCGTTCCACCACGAACGTTCGAAAAATACCGCTCACGATCACGTCGTCTTCGACATCGTATCACCTGCCGGCGTCCGCTCTCGCGTGATCTTCAACGACCCGCGCCGCTTCGGGTTCATGCTGTTTTCGGAAGGCGAGCCCGACATGCATCCGATGCTGGCGGGATTGGGCGTCGAGCCTACAGGCAATGCACTGGACGGCGCGCTGCTCGCTTCGTTGCTGAAAGGTCGCAAGTCACCGCTGAAAGCGGCACTTCTGGACCAGAGGCTGATCGCCGGGCTAGGCAATATCTACGTCTCTGAAGCGCTTTGGCGGGCCGGCCTGTCGCCGCTGCGCGAAGCGGGCACCCTCGCGAGAGCCGGCAAGATAGCCAAAGAGCAGAGCGAACGCCTGGCCGAAGCAATCCGCTCGGTCGTCGCCGATGCGATCGCCGCCGGCGGCTCGTCGTTGCGCGATTATATGCAGACCGATGGATCGCTGGGCTACTTCCAGCATTCCTTCGCGGTTTACGATCGCGAGGGCGAAGCCTGCTCCAAGCCTGGTTGTGGCGGCCACATCGAGCGTATCGTGCAAAGCGGTCGTTCGACTTTCCACTGCCGGACCTGTCAGGCTTGAACCAGAAGCGAGGAGGAGGAGCAAAGCATGGGCTATGAAACCATCATCGTCGAAACCCGCGGCAAGGTCGGGCTGATTACGCTGAACCGGCCGCAGGCGCTCAACGCGCTGAATTCACAAGTGCTGGCGGAACTGGTCGCGTCGGTGAATAGCATGGGCGCCAATGCCGACATTGGCGCCATGGTCATCACTGGTTCGGAAAAGGCTTTCGCGGCAGGTGCCGATATCAAGGAAATGCAGTCGATCTCCTATGTGGATGCCTATCTGCAGGACTTCTTCGTCGGCTGGGAAGAATTTACGCGGGCACGAAAGCCGATCATCGCGGCGGTGGCGGGCTATGCGCTGGGCGGCGGCTGCGAACTGGCGATGATGTGCGACTTCATTATTGCCGCCGACACCGCCAAGTTTGGCCAACCCGAGATCACGCTTGGCGTCATGCCCGGCATGGGCGGGTCGCAGCGCCTGACCCGCTTCGTCGGCAAGTCGAAGGCGATGGACATGTGCTTGACGGGGCGAATGATGGACGCAGCCGAGGCCGAGCGTTCCGGCCTGGTCTCGCGCGTGGTGCCAGCCGGCGAGTTGATCGAGGAAGCGCTTAAGGCAGCGGCCAAGATCGCCGGTTTTTCCTTGCCGTCGGTGATGATGGCAAAGGAGGCCGTCAACCGCGCCTATGAGACGACGCTCACCGAGGGTCTGCGGTTCGAGCGCCGGCTATTTCATTCGCTGTTTGCGCTGGATGACCAGAAGGAAGGCATGGCGGCCTTCACCGGCAAGCGGAAGCCGAATTTCACGAACCGATGAGATGACGAAGGCGCCGGTCAAAAAGAAAGCGCTGCAGCGTTGACGCGCCGGAAAAGCTGAACTATAAGCCGCACCAATCGAGGCGGCCCTGTGGCTGCCCGTTTGTTTTTGCGCCCTGCGGTATCCCGCAAGCGCCCACCAGATCAGAAGAGAGGCACCATGGCCAATACCTCCTCGGCCAAAAAGGCAACGCGCAAGATCGCCCGTCGCGCCGCGATCAACAAGAACCGCCGCTCCCGCGTCCGGACCTACATCCGCCAGGTCGAAGAGGCGCTCGCGGCTGGCGACAAGGCGGCCGCACAGGCTGCCTTCAAGGTGGCCGAGCCGGAATTGATGCGCGCCGCGACCAAGGGCGTGGTGCACAAGAACACGGCATCGCGCAAGGTGTCGCGGCTGGCCCAACGGGTCAAGGTGCTGTCAGCCTAATATATCCATCTTGAACTGCGCTTCTTCAAACCCGGCCAATCGCGCCGGGTTTTTTCGTTTGCCGGCAAGTACTTAAAAGAAAGCCCGCAAAACGGCGCTCCGCGAGCATTTCAAAGTTCGAAATGCTTTGCCGGCATATACATGCCCGCTCATATTCGGAGCCTCCGAATCCGCCCATACGAAAATTTCCGAGCGTCACAGATTACCATTTCTTTTCAGCAGCTTACCGATGGTGATCCACAGCTTGTTCACATCAGCTGCAGTCGATAGGCGACAATTGGCTGTCAAGTGAATTATTTCAGAAAATTTCGCGTTGTGTGGCCTTTTTCATATTCGGCGGAAAAGGGTTTGAATCACAATGGCTTTGTCAAAATCAACTGTTGCAGCATGGCGTCCGAAACGTTCCTTGCCAGTCAGATTCCTTAAAAATCCGTTAGGGGTGGCCTTGCCCTATCCACAGCGATTTCGGTAATGTCTGTCCATCGAAGGGACGGGCCCTTGGCCCTTGACCAGCCTGAAACCGGCCAGCTCAAATTGGCAGAGTTTACAGCGCGGATTCAACTCCGCGGACGGGGTTGGTTTGTCTTTTCGATACGGTAGGGGACTGGCGTAATTGTACATGGCAGGTCGACGGTGCGCCGGCGGTTTTTCGCCGGACGGCATTTTGTTGCCCTGACATGACCAAAGCGGATCGGCTCTTCGGCGCCGGACCGACAACGAGGCGATTCATCAGCCGGCGGCGGCGATGGTGTCGCAGCGAAGACACGGTCGCCGGAAACATGGATGCAGGAGGCGCATCCCCGGCGGAAAACAGGTACAAGAGACAAGGAACTCGATCATGCAGAGCGGCGGCATCGAAAGGGAGCTTACAGGCGACCTCCCATTTCCTGGAACGTTAATCGGAAGGAACGACATGGCGGCTTCCAATGAAGCTGAACAGAAGTTCGATCGGGTCAAGGCCCAGTTGAAGGCGCGTCTGGGGACCGAGGTCTATTCGAGTTGGTTCGGGCGCATGAAGGTCGCTGAATCTTCCAAGGGCATTGTCCGCATCTCTGTGCCAACCGCATTCCTGCGTTCATGGATCAACGGCCACTATCTCGATCTCATCACCGAGTTGTGGAAGCACGAGGATCCGGAGATCCTCAAGATCGAGATCGTCGTTCGTACCGCCACACGCCAGGGCCGCAACAGCGTCGAGCCAGAAGTGGCCCCGGCGCGCAAGATGACCAGGCAGACGCAAACCGCGCTCTCTGCCGGCACGGCGAGCCCCAGCAGGGTCGAACGGGTCCCGGCACCCCGCCCAGGGATGCCGGCAGAAACCGAGTTCCGGCACAATGTTCTCGGTTCGCCGCTCGATCCACGCTACACTTTCACCTCCTTCATCGAAGGACCATCGAACCGAGTGGCTTTTGCCGCCGCCAAGGCGGTCGCGGAATCGCAGTCGAGCGCGGTGCGTTTCAATCCACTCTTTCTCCACGCGACGGTCGGGCTGGGCAAAACGCATCTGTTGCAGGCGATCGCCGCAGAATCGCTGAAGCAGAATCCGAAATCGCGGGTCGTCTATCTGACGGCTGAGTATTTCATGTGGCGGTTCGCCACCGCGATCCGCGACAACAACGCACTGACGCTGAAAGAACAGCTGCGCGACATCGACCTCCTCATTATCGACGACATGCAGTTCCTGCAGGGCAAGTCGATCCAGCACGAATTCTGCCATCTGATCAACATGCTGCTCGACAGCGCCAAGCAAGTGGTGGTCGCTGCCGACCGGCCGCCGTCCGAATTGGAGTCGCTGGAGCCCCGCGTCCGCTCGCGCCTCAATGGCGGCGTCGCGCTGGAAATGTCAGCCCCGGATTTCGCTATGCGTATCGGTATGCTCAAGCTCAGGCTTGCCACCGCCAAGCTCGACGATGCGTCGCTCGATATTTCCGAAGAGATCCTCAACCACGTCGCCCGCACGGTGACCGGCAGCGGACGCGAGCTCGAAGGTGCCTTCAACCAGCTTTTGTTTCGCCAATCCTTCGAACCGCAGATCACCATCGACCGCATCGACGAGATCCTTGGCCACATCTATCGTTCGGGCGAACCCAAGCGGGTGCGTATCGAGGACATCCAGCGTATCGTCGCGCGCCACTACAACGTGTCGAAGACCGAACTTCTGTCCAACCGGCGCACACGCACCATCGTCAAGCCACGGCAGGTCGCCATGTATCTGTCGAAGGTGATGACGCCGCGCTCGCTGCCGGAGATTGGGCGGCGGTTCGGCGGCCGTGACCATACGACCGTGCTGCATGCGGTGCGCAAGATCGAGGATCTTTCCGGTGCCGACAACACACTGGCGCAGGAACTCGAATTGCTGAGAAGGCTGATCAACGACCAGGCCTGACGGCCCGAAAAACGCCAGCTCGCGGACTTCGGCCTTTTTATCCCCAGAAAGCCCGTGCAGCCGGCCCGAACCGGTGGCCCGGGCTTGCGTTTGCCGGGTTTTTCCTGTCAGTTTACGCAGATTCTGAGCCTGTTCAGACCTTTCGCGGGGCGCCGGTTGCCGGAGACCCGTTCATTCATTCAAGCGAGCCTGTTTCGTCATGCGTGTTATCCTGGAACGGTCAAATCTCCTGAAGTCGCTCAACCATGTTCACCGTGTGGTCGAGCGGCGCAACACCATTCCGATCCTGTCGAACGTGCTGCTCAGCGCCGAGGGGGCCAGCCTTGAAATGAAGGCGACCGACCTGGACCTGGAGGTGACCGAAGCAACGCCGGCAAAGGTCGAGCGTGGCGGGGCGACGACGGTCCCGGCACATCTGCTCTACGACATCGTGCGCAAGCTTGCCGATGGCGCGGAGGTGGCGCTGAAGACCGACGAAGACGGCAACGCCATGACGGTGACGTCGGGGCGCTCGAGCTTCCGCCTGCAATGCCTGCCGCAGTCCGACTTTCCCGAGCTTTCAGCCGGGTCGTTCTCGCATATTTTCCGGCTCGATTCCGTCGGACTAAAGGGGCTCATCGAAAAGACCCAGTTCGCCATCTCGACCGAGGAGACGCGCTATTATCTGAACGGCATCTATCTGCACACGCACGAGGCCGGCGGCAAGCTGAAGCTGCGCTCGGTCGCGACCGATGGCCACCGACTGGCGCGCGCCGAGATCGATGCGCCGGCAGGCTCCGAGGGCATGCCTGGCGTCATCATCCCGCGAAAGACGGTCAGCGAGCTGCAAAAGCTGGTCGACGATCCCGATGTTGCAGTGACCACCGAGCTGTCGGACACCAAGATCCGTTTCACCATCGGCAGCGTCATCTTGACCTCCAAGCTGATCGACGGCACTTTCCCAGACTACCAGCGCGTCATTCCGACCGGCAACGACAAGAAGCTGATTATCGATCGCCAGAGTTTCGCCGCCGCCGTCGATCGCGTCTCGACCATTTCGTCCGAACGCGGCCGGGCGGTGAAGCTTTCGATTGCCGAAGGGCAGGTCACGCTTGCGGTCAACAACCCGGATTCGGGCAGCGCCACCGAGGAACTGGCGGCCGACTATTCGTCCGATCCGATCGAAATTGGCTTCAACGCCAAATACCTGCTCGACGTTGCCGCGCAACTGACCGGCACGGAGGCGAAGTTCATGCTGGCGGATGCCGGTTCCCCGACGCTGATCCACGACATGGCCGACGAGACCGCGCTCTACGTGCTGATGCCGATGCGGGTGTAGGGCCCGAACGGGGCCATCTTGCTGTCGTGACCAGATCTGCAAAACCGCAGCAGACCTACATAAGTAAGCTCACACTTACGAATTTTCGCAACTATGCGGCGTTGGCAATCGACCTTGATCCCGGCGCTGTGGTTTTCTCCGGCGACAATGGCGCCGGCAAGACCAATCTGCTTGAAGCGATCTCGCTGCTCACGCCAGGCCGGGGCCTGCGCCGCGCACCCTATGCCGAGGTGGCGCGCGAAGGCGGCGATGGTGGCTTTGCG
Organism: Mesorhizobium sp. M1428; assembly: GCF_040317515.1. Classification (NCBI taxonomy): domain Bacteria; kingdom Pseudomonadati; phylum Pseudomonadota; class Alphaproteobacteria; order Hyphomicrobiales; family Phyllobacteriaceae; genus Mesorhizobium; species Mesorhizobium sp. M1428. The sequence continues at coordinate 67,702 of NZ_JAMYKT010000007.1, read as the reverse complement.
CTGCATGCCCGGCTTGACGGACCGGAAGGCCAGGTCGAGATTGGTACGGGGATAGCGGGCAGCGACGGCGAAGGCGGCCGGCGGGTGCGGATCAACGGCGCGGCGGCACGCTCAGCGGAAGACATGCTGGAATGGCTGCGCGTGGTCTGGCTGACACCGGCCATGGACGGCCTGTTCCCCGGGCCGGCCGCCGACCGCCGGCGCTTCCTCGACCGGCTGGTGCTGGCGATCGATCCCGGCCACGGCCAGCGCGCGCTTGACTACGAAAAGGCAATGCGCGGCCGCAACAGACTGCTCGCCGACGGTTCGCGCGACGGTGCCTGGTTCGACGCAATCGAGATACAAATGGCCGAGACCGGCGTGGCAATTGCCGCGGCGCGTGCCGAACTGGTGCGCCTGCTCGCCGCCATGATCGACCGTCTGCCCGGCGACGGACCGTTTCCGCAAGCCGACATCGGCATCTCGGGCGAACTGGAAGGCGAAATCGGTATGTTGCCAGCCGTCGACGTCGAGGAACGGTTCCGTCGTGCGCTTGCCCAAGGGCGCGACCGCGACCGCACTGCGGGACGCACGCTCGACGGCCCGCACCGTTCCGACCTTGTGGTGCGCCACCGGCCCAAGGCGATGCCGGCCGAGCTCTGTTCGACCGGTGAGCAGAAGGCGCTGCTGGTCGGCATTGTCTTGTCGCATGCGCGGCTAACCGGCGAGATGTCGGGCATGACGCCGATCCTGCTGCTCGACGAGATTGCTGCCCATCTCGACGGCGGTCGACGGGCGGCCTTGTTCTCGATCCTGGAGGAGCTGAACTGCCAGGCTTTCATGACCGGGACCGATGCCGCATTGTTTGACAGCCTCAAGGGACGCGCGCAGTTCCTGACCGTCGATCACGGTACGGTCAGGCCGACCATTTGAACTTGGTTCATGGCGCACTTCTGAGCGGCATGCATTGATACCTGACAAGCTTTTTCCTCCGCTATATGGTCCGGCGATGATCACAGCCGCCCTCACCGATGAAGAGCTCGAACGCTACGCCCGCCACATCGTGCTGCCCGAGATCGGCGGCGCCGGCCAGCAGCGGCTGAAGCGGGCGCGGGTGCTGGTCATCGGCGCCGGCGGATTGGGAGCGCCGGTGCTCGAATACCTCGCCGCCGCAGGGATTGGCACTCTCGGTATCGTCGACGACGACATCGTTTCGCTTTCCAACCTGCAACGACAAGTGATCCACGCCACGGGCGATGTCGGGGTGGCGAAAACCGACAGCGCCAGGGCGGCGATCATCCGCATCAATCCAAACGTCGTCGTGGAAGAGCACAATTTCAGGCTGACCGTGGACAACGCCCCTGCTCTCATCGCCCGTTATGACATCGTCGTTGACGGCTCCGACAATTTCGAGACACGCTATGCGGTGGCCGACGCCTGCGCCGCCGAGAGCCGGCCGCTCGTGCATGCCGCCGTTGGCCGCTTCGACGGCTCGGTCACCGTGCTGAAACCGTTCGAAACCGGTCCGGACGGCACGTTGAACCCAAGCTACCGCGATCTCTTTCCCGAGGCGCCGCCGCCGGGACTGGTGCCGTCCTGCGCGGTGGCCGGCATTGTCGGCGCGCTGACCGGGGTCATCGGCACGCTGCAGGCCATGGAAGCGATCAAGCTGATCACCGGGATTGGCGAGCCGCTGGTCGGACGACTGCTGCTCTACGATGCGCTTGCGGCACGCTTCGACACGATCCGCTACAAGCGAACCAGCCCGTGAGCCTGCCTGCCGACGTTTCCATCGTGCAGCTTGCGGCCGATTTCGACCGTTGGGACGAGATCTTGGCACTTGTCCTGCGCGCCTTCGCCTTCATGGACCGGGTTATTGACCCGCCATCCTCGGCGCATCGGCTCACCGTCGAAAATCTCAGAGCTAAAGCGACGGAGGAGACAACATTCCTGGCGCTGAAGCAAAGCGAGATCGTCGGTTGCGTCTTCGTCCTGAAGCGCGCAGACGACCTCTATATTGGAAAGCTCGCGGTCGAGCCGGCTCTTCAGGGACAAGGCATTGGAAAACGACTGATGCAGGCCGTCGAAGATCTTGCCCGCAGCCACAACAGGACCGCCATCGAGCTCCAGACCCGGATCGAGCTGACCGGAAATCACGCAGCCTTTGTCCGCCTCGGTTTTCGTGAAACCGAACGGACAGCGCACAAGGGCTACGACCGGCCGACCTCAATCACCATGCGCAAGGCGCTTTCGTAAGCCAACATTGTGCAAAGACGAACGTGTGGTTGCCGCGGCAAGACCATGACGGCATGACGGCAGGTCACGCCCGCAGCGGCAGCACGCGGTCGGGCGGGCGATGACCGTCGAAGAAGGCGCGGATGTTGATGATCACCTTCTCGCCCATGTCGATACGGCCTTCGAGCGTCGCCGAACCCATATGCGGCAACAGCACGACCTTGCCTTTGTGGGCGAGCTTCAGCAGCTTGCTGTTCAGCGCCGGCTCGTGCTCGTACACGTCGAGGCCGGCGCCAGCGATCTTGCCGTCATGGATGAGCTTGACCAGCGATTCCTCATCGATGATATCGCCGCGCGCGGTGTTGACTATGTAAGCTGACGGTTGCAGAAGCGCCAGCCGCCGCGCCGAAAGCAGGTGGAAGGTTGCCGGTGTCGATGGGCAATTGACCGAGATAATGTCCATGCGGGCGAGCATCTGGTCGAGGCTTTCCCAATACGTCGCCTCCAACTCGTCCTCGATTGCTGGCAGCACGCGGTGGCGGTTGTGGTAGTGGATCGAGAGGCCAAAGGCCTTGGCGCGCCTGGCGACGGCGGTGCCGATGCGACCCATGCCGACAATGCCGAGCCGTTTGCCCCAGATGCGCCGGCCGAGCATCCAGGTCGGCGACCAGCCCGCCCATTTCTTGTCGCCGGTCAGCACGTTGGCGCCTTCGGCCAGCCGCCGCGGCACGGCCAGCATCAGCGCCATGGTCATGTCGGCCGTATCTTCGGTCAACACGTTCGGCGTGTTAGTGACGGTGATGCCTTTCTTGGCCGCTGCCGCAACATCGATCTTGTCGACGCCATTGCCGAAATTGGCGATCAGCTTGAGGTTGTCGCCAGCCTGGGCAATCAGCGCCGCATCGATATTGTCGGTCACGGTCGGCACCAGCACGTCGGCCTCCTTGACCGCCGCCACTAATTCCGGCTGCGTCATCGGCCTGTCCTCGACATTCAAGCGGGCGTCGAACAATTCGCGCATGCGGGTCTCGACCGGGTCGGGCAATTTGCGCGTGATGATGACGAGGGGCTTCTTTTTGCCTGCCATTGTTTCCTCGAACCCGATCTCGTTGAGACCTCTTTAACCAAGAACGGCGAAACTGAGAGCCGATCGCGGTACCGGTCATCCATGTAACAAGCGGTTCCGCCGAAGACAAAGAAAAAGGGGCGAAGGCCGATGGGCCGGCGCCGAAAGGAACGAAAGTGTCTGGTTTCGCGTCGCTCCGCCTGACCCTCAGTGCAGCATTCCTCGGCGCTCTCATCCATAGCCCACTGGTGATGGCGCAAAGTGCCGCGGCACCCGCCCAGAGCGTCACGCTCGGACCAAGCGGCTTGCCGCTGCCGCGCTTCGTCAGCCTGAAATCCGGCCGCGTCAACTCGCGCGTTGGGCCGGGCGTCAACTATTCCGTCGACTGGATGTATATGAAGCCGGGCCTGCCGATGGAGATCATCCAGGAGTTCGATACGTGGCGCCGGGTGCGCGATGCCGACGGCTCGGAAGGCTGGATCAATCAGTCGCTGCTTTCGGGCCGCCGCACGGCGATCGTCGCCCCCTGGCAGCGCGGCAAGGACGCTCGCGTCAACCTCCTCGACGACCCGGCAAAAGATGCAGGCGTCATCGCGATCCTCGAACCGGGGGTGATGGGCACGATCAAGTCCTGCGATGGCCAGTGGTGCGAAATGACCTTCGACGGCCACACCGGCTGGCTCGCGCAGTCGCTGGTCTGGGGTGCCTATCCCGGCGAAAAGGTCAAGAACTGACTTTTCCGAACCGGAGGTCGGACCAGCGCTGCAAGCACGGATCCGGCATTTGTTTCGCTGATCTTCGGTTCGGGGATGGTTTAGCGGCCGATGCGGCCGAGATGGGTATCCTGGAAACTGCTCGACAGCTTCAAACCATAGCCCAGAGCGCGGTCGATAGCGATGTGGGCGATCCAGATCAGCGCAACAGCTATCGCCATTGCATTGTCAAACACGCTGCCGACAAGCGCCAGCAGAACGGGCAAGATCAGTATGTGCAAGGCGTTGTAGGCGACGGCCCCGACGCGCGGCCCGGCCATGTAACCCAGCATCGACAGGTCGGGCGCCAGAATGAGCACGGCAAACAGCCACCAGGAAACACCGGCGATTGCATAGAAGACAAGAGCCGCCACCGCGACGGCGACCCATTCGAGCCGGAGCGTCAAATCCAGGAATTTCATAAGGCGCCGGTCAGTCGCAGCGTTTCGGACGCAGTCTCACCACGATATCGACATTGGCGATCTCCATGCCCTCCGGCGGTTCCGGCAGGTTGGAAACCGTCACCGGGCCGCTGTCGATATCGAAGATCCTGTTTTCGCCCTCGATATAGAAATGATGGTGATCGGAGGTATTGGTGTCGAAATAAGTCTTCGATCCCTCGACGGCGAGGATGCGCAGAAGACCTGCCTGGGTAAACTGGTGCAGAGCATTGTAGACGGTGGCCAGAGACACCGGCACGCCGGCGGCAAGCGCCTCCTCGTGCAGTTCCTCGGCCGAAAGATGGCGGTCGCCCTTGGCGAAAAGCAGATCGGCCAGCGCGATGCGCTGGCGTGTCGGCCTCAGACCGGCCTCGCGAACCCGCTTGTCCACAGCGACATTATCCTTCCGGCAACCCAGATCCATCTACCCGTCGCGCTCACAGTTCCGCCTCAGACACGCCCAAAATGGCAGAAATAGAGCATCTGCCGAAACTGAACGTGTCGTGACATATATTCTGTCGACCGAATGCGATCAATAGTGCGCATTGACCCGGGCAGACGGGCAGGTTAAGCGCAAACGCCGGTTTCCGGCCTGAAACAGATTGTGTTAGGAAACCACCGACAAGGGCGCCTATCGCCCGAGACGATCACGGGGACGAGATTGATGGCGGGTTCGAAATCCAACTACGGTTACGAGGAATTGCTTGCCTGCGCCCGCGGCGAGCTGTTCGGACCGGGAAATGCGCAGCTGCCCTATCCGCCGATGCTGATGTTCGACCGCATCACCGAGATCAGCGAAACTGGCGGTGCGTTCGACAAGGGTTTCATCCGCGCGGAATTCGATATCAAGCCGGATTTGTGGTTTTTCGCCTGCCATTTCATCGGCAATCCGATCATGCCGGGATGCCTGGGCTTGGACGCCATGTGGCAGTTGACGGGGTTCTATCTCGGATGGCTCGGTGAACCCGGCAAGGGGATGGCGCTGTCGACCGGCGAGGTGAGGTTCAAAGGCATGGTCACGCCCTCGGTCAAGAAGGTGGAGTATGGCGTCGACTTCAAGCGAGTGATGCGCGGTCGGCTTGTGCTTGGCATCGCCGATGGCTGGCTGAAGGCAGATGGCGAGCCCATATACGCGGCAACGGATCTGAAGGTCGGTCTGTCCAAGCAACCGGCCGCCGTCTGAACGAAGACCCTACAGTGCCACGTCTTGGACGTCCAAAGGACGCTGTAGCACTTTAATTTGCGCATGGTTCCGTTCCGGAAATTGATTTCAGGTTCAGGGTCCGCGCTGGAAGGAGTTGCGAATGAGACGGGTCGTAGTCACAGGTCTCGGCATCGTGTCGTCGATCGGCAACAATGCCAACGAGGTGCAGACCTCGCTGCACGATGCCAGGTCCGGCATCAGCTTCTCCGACTCTTTCGCCGAGCATGGCTTCCGTTGCCGGGTGTGGGGTGCGCCGACGCTGGATCCATCGAACATGATCGACCGTCGCGCCATGCGCTTCCTGTCGCAGGGTGCTGCCTGGAACCACGTCGCAATGGACCAGGCGATCGCAGACGCCGGCCTCGACGAGACCGACATCACCAACGAGCGAACCGGCATCGTGATGGGCTCCGGCGGACCGTCGACCCGAGCAATCGTCGAAGCGGCCGAGACCACGATCAAGAACGGAAGTCCCAAGCGGATCGGCCCCTTCGCGGTGCCAAAGGCGATGTCGTCGACCGCGTCGGCGACGCTTGCCACCTGGTTCAAGATCCACGGCGTCAACTATTCGATCTCATCGGCCTGCTCGACGTCTGCGCATTGCATCGGCAATGGCTACGAGCTGATCCAGTGGGGCAAGCAGGACATCGTCTTCGCCGGCGGCCATGAGGATCTCGACTGGACGATGTCGGATCTCTTCGATGCCATGGGCGCCATGTCGTCCAAGTTCAACGACAGGGCATCGGTCGCCTCCCGCGCCTATGACGTCGATCGCGACGGTTTCGTCATTGCCGGCGGCGCCGGCGTGCTGATTCTTGAAGAGCTCGAGCATGCCAAGGCACGCGGCGCCAAGATCTATGCCGAGATCGTCGGCTATGGCGCGACCTCGGACGGCTACGACATGGTGGCGCCGTCGGGCGAAGGCGCGGCGCGCTGCATGAAGCAGGCGCTCGCAACGGTGTCCTCGCCGGTCGACTACATCAATACGCACGGCACTTCGACGCCGGTCGGCGATTCCAAGGAAATGGGCGCCATCCGCGAGGTGTTCGGCGAGAAGATGCCTTTCATCACGTCGACCAAATCGCTGACCGGCCATTCGCTGGGTGCGGCCGGCGTGCAGGAATCGATCTACTCGATCCTGATGATGCAAGGCGGCTTCATCGGCGAGAGCGCCCACATTGACAACCTCGATCCGGAATTCGAAGGCATGCCGATCGTGCGCAAGCGCATCGACGAAGCCAGGATCGACACCGTTTTGTCCAATTCGTTCGGTTTCGGTGGCACCAACGCTACGCTGATTTTCCAGCGCTATTCCGCATAAGGATTTGCCTACCATGGACGGATTGATGAAGGGCAAGCGCGGGCTTGTCATGGGTGTCGCCAACGATCATTCGATCGCCTGGGGTATCGCCCGCAAACTGTCCGAACATGGCGCGGAACTCGCCTTCACTTATCAGGGTGAGGCCTTCGGGCGCCGGGTCAAGCCTCTCGCCGAGAGACTGGGCGCATCGCTGGTCGTGCCTTGCGACGTAGAGGACAGCGCATCGGTCGCTGCCACCTTCGAGACCCTTGGCAAGGCGTGGGGCGGGCTGGACTTCGTCGTCCATGCCATCGGCTTTTCCGACAAGAACGAGCTGAAAGGCCTCTACGCCGACACCAGCCGCGACAACTTCATCCGCACCATGGTGATCTCCTGCTACTCCTTCACCGAGGTCGCCCGTCACGCCGCCACGTTGATGAAGGATAGCGGTTCGATGATCACGCTGACCTATGCCGGTTCGGTCCGTGTCATGCCGAACTACAACGTCATGGGCGTCGCCAAGGCCGGGCTGGAGGCCAGTGTCCGCTATCTCGCCAACGACTACGGCCCGCGCGGCATCAGGGTGAACGGCATATCGGCGGGACCGGTACGGACGCTTGCGGGCGCCGGGATTTCCGACGCACGCCACATGTTTTCCTATCAGCAGCGCAACTCGCCGCTACGTCGTACAGTGACGATCGACGAAGTCGGCGGCTCCGCGCTTTATTTGCTGTCCGACCTGTCCTCCGGCGTCACCGGCGAAATCCACTATGTCGATTCCGGCTATCACATCGTGTCCATGCCGACGCTTGACGAGTTGAAGCGGACCGACGGCGGGCGGGAATAGCGCGAGCGACGTATCGCCGGCTGACCCCGCAGCATTTCAGCGTCGCGCCGAGAAGACCTTGAACATGCCGTCGCGGGCGAGCTCCGCATGGCTGGAGAAGGCAGCGGCCAGCACCGGTTCGTAGGGAAGCTGACGGTTTGCCACCATGAACAGCCGGCCGCCCGGTTTCAGCGCCTTGCCTGCCGCGCGGATCATGCCGGCACCGATTTCCGGCTCAGTCGCCCGGCTGCGGTGAAAGGGTGGGTTCATGACGACCACATCGTAGCGGCGCTCGACCGGTTCGCTCAAAAGATCTATCCAGAAGAAACGTGGCTCCACGCCTGTGTTGCCGACATTGGCCTTCGCCGCCTCCAGCGCTTCGCAATCCGCTTCGTAAAGGTCAAGCGCCGATATGCCGGGTGAACGGGCGGCGACTTCGGCGGCGACATAGCCCCAACCGGCACAGAAATCCGCAACGCCGCCACGCAGATCGTTGGGCAGATTTTCGACCAGCAGCGTCGATCCCGCATCGATCTTGTCGAACGAAAACATGCCTGGGGCCGTGCGGAAGCGGTCCTCGACCACCAAGTCCGGATTGGCGGCGCGAAGCGTTGCCGCGGCAATGGTATCGGCCGGCCTGCGAAACCAGAAAGCAATGCCGTGATGCTTCGGCAGGTGGCCTTCGAGCGGCACAAGGGCGCCGACATGCTTGCGCAGGCTGGCGATGCCATCGTCCTTGCCGCCCGCGACGACGATCAACCCGCCTGGTGCCACGCGTTCGACCGCTTCGGCGACGCGCAACTCGTTTTGGCCGCGATGGCGGCCGGCGAGCACAAATGCCGCGTCGAAAGTCTCGCCTTCGACCTGCGGCGTCACCGTGAAGCCGGATGCCTGCAAGGCGCGAAAATGCGGCCGGAAGCCTTGGACGAGATGAAGCCTGGCATCAAAGCCTTCAGGCAAGCGAAAGCCGGGCTCGGCACCGAGAAAGAGAATGCGTTCATCCTTTCCTGGCAGGGAAACAGCCCCGGCCTCGAATGGATGGAAAAGCGTCTTCAGCGGCTCGGCGGACATTCACCTACTCTGCAAGGCTGTTGTTGAAATGCAAACGGGCGCGACCTTCCGGCCCGCCCGCTTCGATTGCATAGTTAGATCAGCTTAGGCGGCGTTTTCTTCGCCTTCGCTCTTCTTGTCGCGCACGATTTCCTTGCCGGTAGCCTGGTCAACGACCTTCATCGACAGGCGAACCTTGCCGCGCTCGTCGAAGCCCATCAGCTTGACCCAGACCTTGTCGCCTTCCTTGACCACATCGGAGGTCTTGGCGACGCGGTCATTAGCGAGCTGCGAGATGTGGACGAGGCCGTCACGCGGACCGAAGAAATTGACGAAAGCGCCGAAGTCGGCGGTCTTGACGACCGTGCCTTCGTAGATTTCACCGACTTCCGGCTCGGCGACGATGGTGTGTATCCATTTCTTCGCCGCCTCGATCTCCTTGGCATTGGCCGAAGCGATCTTGACCGTGCCGTCGTCCTCGATGTTGATCTTGGCGCCGGTCTTTTCGACGATCTCGCGGATGACCTTGCCACCCGAGCCGATCACGTCGCGGATCTTGTCGGTCGGGATGTGCATGACCTCAATGCGCGGCGCGAACTCGCCGAGCTCGGCACGTGCGCCGGACAACGCATGGGCCATTTCGCCGAGAATGTGCTGACGGCCATCCTTGGCCTGGTCGAGCGCGATCTTCATGATCTCCTCGGTGATGCCCTCGATCTTGATGTCCATCTGCAGCGAGGTGATGCCGTAGGCGGTGCCGGCAACCTTGAAGTCCATGTCGCCGAGGTGGTCCTCGTCGCCAAGGATGTCGGAGAGCACGGCGAAGCGCTCGCCTTCCTTGATCAGGCCCATCGCAATGCCGGCGACCGGCTTGGCAAGCGGCACGCCGGCGTCCATCAGCGCCAGCGAGGTGCCGCAGACGGTAGCCATCGACGACGAGCCGTTGGACTCGGTGATCTCCGAAACGACGCGCAACGTATAGGGGAACTGGTCGGCGGTCGGCAGCATCGGCCGGATGGCGCGCCAGGCGAGCTTGCCGTGGCCGATTTCGCGGCGGCCCGGCGAACCCATGCGGCCGGTTTCACCGACCGAATAGGGAGGGAAGTTGTAGTGCAGGAGGAACTTCTCCTTGTACATGCCGGTCAGCGAATCGACATACTGCTCGTCCTCGCCGGTGCCGAGCGTGGCGACGACCAGCGCCTGGGTCTCGCCGCGGGTGAACAACGCCGAGCCGTGCGTGCGCGGCAGGACGCCGACTTCCGAGACGATCTTGCGGACCGTCTTCAGGTCGCGGCCGTCGATGCGCGAGCCGGTGTCGAGGATGTTCCAGCGCACGACCTTGGCCTGGAGTTCCTTGAACACGGTGCCGATCTGTTCGGACGTGTATTTGGCCTCTTCGCCTTCTGCCGGCGCGAACGCGGCCTTGACCTTCGCCTTGACGGCGTCGACGGCGGCATAGCGCTTCTGCTTGTCGGTGATCTTGTAGGCGTCGCGAAGCTCGCCTTCGACGATCTTCAGCATCTCGGCTTCAAGTGCGGAATAGTCCGGCGCGGTGAAGTCGCGCGGGTCCTTGGCGGCGACTTCGGCCAGCTTGATGATCGCGTCGATCACCGGCTGGAAGCCCCTGTGGCCGAACATGACGGCGCCGAGCATCAGGTCCTCGCCGAGTTCCTTGGCTTCGGACTCGACCATCAGCACGGCGTCGGCGGTGCCGGCGACGACCAGGTCGAGCTTCGATTCCTGCATCTCGTCGACATGCGGGTTGAGCACGTATTCGCCGTTGATGTAGCCGACGCGGGCGCCGCCAACCGGGCCCATGAACGGCACGCCGGACAAGGTCAAGGCGGCGGATGTGGCGACGATCGACAGAATGTCCGGGTCATTTTCGAGATCGTGCTGGACGACGGTGACGACGATCTGGGTGTCGTTCTTGTAGCCCTCGGCGAAGAGCGGGCGGATCGGGCGGTCGATCAGGCGGGAAACCAGTGTTTCCTTCTCGCTCGGACGGCCTTCACGCTTGAAATAGCCACCCGGGATCTTGCCGGCGGCGTAAGTCTTTTCCTGGTAGTTGACCGTCAGCGGAAAGAAGTCGAGGCCGGGCTTCGGCTCTTTCATCGAGACGACGGTGGCGAGAACCTTGGTTTCGCCATAGGTGGCCAGCACCGCGCCGTCAGCCTGACGTGCGATCTTGCCGGTTTCGAGAATGAGCGGACGGCCGCCCCATTCGATTTCCACTTTGTGGTAATTGAACATGTCTTGTCCTTCGTATGCGGAAAGGGCCGCGCCGTTTCAGCGTGCGCGGATGCCCCTTTCCCTTGGCTTCCTTTCTCGGGCAGCCACGGGCAAGACAACGGGAGGCTCGGCTTATTCGGCGCGGTGCCGCACGAGCGTCCTGCAATCCTGCCCCATGACCGTCCATGGGCGGTTTCGAGTGGCCCTCTGCTGTTTCGAAACCGGTTGGCCAATCGATCCGACTGGCCTTGCGCGTGAACCCGAAAACCAGGTTTTCGGAAAATATCCCGCGCAAATCTAAACTTCAGAGCGTCCTTTGCGCATCCAAACCGATGCGCGGCGCTCTACTTTCTTCATTGGAGCCTTGGATGACCCGATGCTCCAATGCGCGACCGGCGGGCTCTCGAAAGAACCCGCCGGTCAATTCGTCAACGGCGCAGACCGAGCTTCTCGATCAGCGTCTGATAGCGCGCGTCGTCCTTGCGCTTGAGATAATCAAGCAGGCTGCGGCGCTGGGAAACGAGAGCGAGCAGACCACGGCGGGAATGGTTATCCTTCTTGTGGTCCTTGAAATGGTCGGTCAGGTTCTTGATGCGCTCGGAAAGGATAGCCACCTGGACTTCCGGAGACCCGGTGTCGCCCTTGGCGGTTGCGAATTCGCCCATCAATTCCTTCTTGCGTTCGGCAGTAATCGACATCGTGTTTTTCCTTGTGTGTTTGAGGAAACGGGACGCCCTCAGCCGGGATGTCGTCCAGCAGGGGCCGGTGCAAGCAACGCGTCAAAGCGCGAAACTGCGGCGCATATAGTGCAATTCCGACAAAAAGGCCAGCCCAATTCACAGGCCGGCTTTTTGCTGCATAAACGGGCACTTCCGCTCGGTCAGAGCCATTTCTTCCATTTGAAGTACGCGTAGAGCCCGACCGCAACGAGCAGCATGAAGACGAGCGACAGGGGATAGCCGTAATAGGCTTTTAGCTCCGGCATATTCCAGGGCGAGGTGTCGGGGTCGAAATTCATCCCCACACGCCGACGAGAAATGTGAGCGGCAGGAAGATCACCGAGACGATCGTCAGATAACTGATGACGTCGTTGGTGCGCGCCTGGCTGAGCGACAAGTGCATCTCGATCAGGCCGGTCAGCATGTCGCGCTGGGTTTCGACCAGTTCGATCAATCGCAGCGAATGATCGAGCGTGTCGTTCAGAAATATCTTGGTTTCGGCCTTCACATAGGGCACGTCGTTGCGGATCATGGTCGCCAGCGCATCGCGCATCGGCCAAAGCACGCCCTTCAGCACATTGGCATCGCGCCGCAATTCGTGAAGCTGCCGCATCTGGTGCTTGTGCGCCTGGTTCAGCATCTGGTCCTCGATGCTGTCGACCAATTCGCCGGCAGCCTCGATCGGCGGGAAATAGCTGTCGACGATGGCGTCGATCAAAGCATAGGCGAGATAGTCGGCGCCGCGCGAGCGCAAGCGGTTGGGCACCGAGCTTGCGATTCGCTTGCGCACGGGATCGAACGGGTCGCCTTCGCGCTCCTGGAAGGTGACGACGAAGTTCTTGCCGAAGAAGACGGTGATCTGTTCGTAGCGATGCGCGGTGACATCGTCGATCATCCTGACGACGACAAAGGCATGGTCCTCGAAGAAATCCACCTTCGGCCGCTGGCCCGTGTTGACGACATCTTCCAGCGCCAGCGGATGCAGGTTGAATATCCGGCCGATCTCCTCGATCAGCCGGATGTTGGCGAGGCCTGTGCAATCGAGCCAGATGACCGGCCAATTGTGGCAATGGGTGTCGACGTCGTCGATGCTGGCATTGTCGATGGTCTTGAACTTCTCGGGCGAGATCAACGTCAGCCTGAGCTCGGAGCGGCGTGCCGCCGGGTCGGCGATCAGCGTGCCGGGCGAAGCCCCGACCGGCGGCCGCCGTGTGTTGAGCACCGCCCGCTTCCTGCCCGTCTCAGCCTTTGCCATATGCCCCCTCGAGTGCAGCGTCGGATGGCCCTACAGCGCCGCGCATCCCTTCGGACGGCAAACGACGCCGTAGCCCTGTTGATTTAGCGCATGATCCTTTCCCAAAATAGAATCCGGTTTGGAGATCATGCGCCGAGAGACAGCTGTTACCCGATAAAGACCCGCTTTGGCTTGAACATGCCTTGCTCGATGGCGCCGATGGCGACCAGCTTGCCGCGCGCGGTGGCGCAGGCCTCTTCAGCTTCTACCGGCGCGTCACGGCCGCGAATGATGACCGGATTACCGAGGCGGATTTTGGTTGCCGCATCATCGCTGATCGCGACTTGCGGCAGGCATTCGAGCGCCGCCGCGGTGTCGACCAGAAGTGCATCGATGGCACCGAAGTCGATCGGCGCGTCCGCTGCTAGCGAACCTTCCCCGCTCTGTTCGCCGAAGCGGGCGGCCTCCAGCTCGGCCAGGGTGACGAAATCGTCCTGCGTGAACGGCTCGACCTCGACCCGCCGCAGCTCGGCGATGTGACCAAAGCAGCCGAGGTCGCGGCCCATGTCGCGCGCCAGCGAGCGGACATAGGTGCCCTTGCCGCATTCGACCTCGAAGATGGTGCGATCGGCCATGTGCTCGACCACGTCGAGCCGGCCGATCTCGACCTCGCGTGCCGGAATGTCGACCGTCTCGCCATCGCGAGCAAGATCATAGGCGCGCTCGCCGGCGATCTTGATCGCCGAAAATTGCGGCGGCGTCTGCATGATGACGCCGGTATATTTCGAAAGCAGCGCCCGTACGTCGGCTTCAGCCGGACGACGATCCGAGCTTTTGGTCGCCGGGCCTTCGAGGTCGTCGGTCGAACGCTCCTCGCCCCAGGCAACCGTGAAGCGGTAGACCTTGGCACCGTCCTGGACGTAAGGCACGGTCTTGGTCGCTTCACCAAGTGCTATCGGCAGCATGCCGGACGCCAGCGGGTCGAGCGTGCCGGCATGGCCGGCCTTCTCCGCCTGGAACAGCCATTTGATCTTGGAGACGGCTTCGGTCGAGCCCATGCCGACCGGCTTGTCCAGTACCAGCCAGCCCGAGATCGGCCGGCCCTTCTTCTTGCCGCGACGCGCCACTATTCGCTGTCCTTCCGGTCGTCTTTGTCTTTGTCGTCGGCGCTGAGATCGCGCGCCACTTCGGGCGAGTGCAGCAATTCGTTGATCTTCTGGAAATTGTCGTAGCTGGTATCGAGCCGGAAGCGGAATTCCGGCATGTACTTCATCTGCCGCAGCGCGCCGGAGACGCGGCCGCGAACAAACTTCGCATGCTTGTTGAGCGCTTCGACCACCGCACCGGCATCCTTGGCGCCGAGCGGCGAGACGAAGGCGGTGGCGATCTTCAGATCGGGCGACATACGCACTTCGGAGACCGAGACCACGGCATTCTCGATCAGCGGATCGAGGATCTCGCCGCGCTGCAAAGTCTCGGACAGCGCATGGCGCACCTGCTCGCCGACGCGCAGCATGCGCTGGGAGGGGCCTTTGGTAGATGCTATCATTTTTCTTTCCAGACTGTCGCGCCGAGATCGGGTTGATGCGCCGACTTATCAGGATACCACAACGCGTATTGAGTTTTGCTTGAGTGAACGCTGCTTTGCGTCGTCGGAGAGACGTTGGAAAACATCTCTTACAAACGTTCGACTTTCGTCAGATGAGCCGAACGCGCGTTTGGGCACATAGTGTGCTGATCCAGCTGAAACAAACCCCACTAGTCTCTCCGTCTCGTATATCTGATCGATGTCCGGAAAACCCAATCTCATAAGGCTGTGGGCGCTTTTCCACTGCAACCCGTCTGCTTCGATGGAAAAAACAACCGCTGTTTCAGTTCTTCGTTGTCTTATCCAGCGAATACCCAGACGCCGGGCAAGCCTCATTACGAGCTTGGCGCCTGCGAAATAGAGTAAAAATGCTATCGATGCGGAAGCCGCGAGTCCGCCCACCCTGCCCAGAGAACGGCCCCAATGGGCCCACGACCAGCCTAAGAACCAGCCAATGGCTAGACCCAGAAGCAGATAAACAGGCCAGCACCAGTATCTCTGCCAAAAGCTAAACGCATTGCGGGCCGCTGCGCGACCCGCAATGATCGATTCCTCATAGTTCGGCGTGAAGCCAATCTCCATCGGCAAACCGAACCTTCTATAGCGTCCTGGTCACCATCTCGACTCGGAAGCACTCGATGACGTCGCCGACGCGCATGTCCTCGTAGTTCTGGAAGGCCATGCCGCATTCCTGGCCTCCCGGAACTTCCGAAACCTCGTCCTTGAAGCGCTTCAGGGTCTTCAGCGTGCCTTCGTGGATGACGACATTGTCGCGGATCAGGCGCACGCCCGCACCACGTTCGACCTTGCCTTCGGTGACACGGCAGCCGGCGATCTTGCCGACCTTGGTGATGTCGAAGATCTCGAGGATCTCGGCATTGCCGATAAAGGTCTCGCGACGCTCCGGCGAGAGCAGGCCGGAGAGCGCCGCTTTCACATCATCGACCAGATTGTAGATGATCGAATAGTAGCGGATCTCGATGCCTGCCGCAGCCGCGGCCGCGCGGGCCTGCGCATTGGCGCGAACGTTGAAGCCGATGATCGCAGCCCCCGAGGTTTCCGCCAGCGACACGTCGCTTTCGGTGATGCCGCCAGCCCCGGCATGGACGATGCGGGCGCGCACCTCGTCGGTTCCGAGATTGTCGAGCGCCGCGTTGATCGCTTCGATCGAGCCCTGCACGTCGCCCTTGATGACCAGCGGGAATTCCTTCAATCCGCTGGTCTGCAACTGCGACATCATCTGTTCAAGCGAGCCGCGCTGGCCGGCATGCCTGGCCACCGCCTTCTCACGCGCCAGACGCTGGCGATATTCGGTGATCTCGCGGGCGCGGGCTTCGTTGTTGACAACGGCGAAACGGTCGCCGGCCAACGGCGTACCTTGCAGACCGAGGACTTCCACCGGCATTGCCGGCGGCGCTTCCTTGACCTGCTCGCCGCGATCGTTGACGAGCGCGCGTACCCGGCCCCATTCGTTGCCGGCGACGAGAATGTCGCCCGGCATCAGCGTGCCGGTCTGCACCAGCACGGTAGCGACTGGGCCGCGGCCCTTGTCGAGCTGGGCTTCGATGACAACGCCTTCGGCGGTGCGGTCCGGATTGGCCTTCAGGTCGAGGATTTCGGCCTGCAGCAGGATCGCTTCGAGCAACTTGTCGAGATTGATGCCCTTGGTCGCCGACACCTCGACATCCAGCACCTCGCCGCCCATCGATTCGACGAACACCTCGTGGCGCAGCAGTTCCGAACGCACCTTCTGCGGATCGGCGTCATGCTTGTCGATCTTGTTGATCGCCACGATGATCGGAACGCCGGCCGCCTTGGCGTGATTGATCGATTCGATCGTCTGCGGCATGACGCTGTCGTCGGCTGCCACCACGAGGATGGCGATATCGGTCGCCTGGGCGCCGCGGGCACGCATCGCGGTGAAGGCGGCGTGGCCGGGCGTGTCGATGAAGGTGATCTTGTGACCGTTCTTCTCGACCTGATAAGCGCCGATATGCTGGGTAATGCCGCCGGCTTCGCCGGACACGACGTTGGCATTGCGGATGGCATCGAGCAACGAGGTCTTGCCGTGATCGACATGGCCCATGATCGTTACCACCGGCGGACGCGGCTGCAGGTCCTCGGGACGATCGGCGATGTTGAACAAGCCCTCTTCGATGTCGGACTCGGCGACGCGGCGGACCGTGTGGCCAAATTCGGTGGCGACGAGTTCGGCCGTGTCGGCGTCGATCACGTCGCCAGGCTTCAGGATCTGGCCCTGCTTCATGAAGAACTTGACCACGTCGACAGCGCGCTCGGACATGCGCTGCGCCAGCTCCTGGATGGTGATGGTTTCGGGCAGGATCACTTCACGCATGACTTTCTCGCGTGGCTCGTTATGCAACGCGCGCTTGAATTTCTCCTGACGGCGGCGCATCGACGAGAGCGAGCGGGCGCGCGCATCCTCGTCGGAAAGAGCCGAATTCAGCGTCAGCTTGCCGCGGCGGCGGTCTTCCTCGCCCTTGGTCGGCTTGGCCGGACGCGCCACTTCGGGCGTGACCAGACGGCGCACTGGTGCACCGGCACCGGTCCGCTTCGGCTTGACCTCTTCCTCGTCATCCACTGTCGCCAGTTCGGCGGCCAGCGGCGCACGGCGGCGCGCCTCTTCCTCGGCACGGCGGCGGGATTCGGCCTCGGCTTGCAGCCGTGCCTCTTCCTCGGCCTGACGTCGAGCCGATTCCTCGCGCTCGCGGCGGCGGCGCTCTTCGTCCTCGCTGCGGCGCTTGGCTTCCTCGATGGCGCGCTGGCGATCCTCGACGTCGCGGACCTTCGAGCCCTCGAGAGCCCTGCGGCGTGCTTCCATTTCCTGGCGCGACAACTCGTTCAGCACCATGCCGCCGCGTTCGACCGGCGGCGGAGGCGGCGGCGCCTTGGGAGCTTCCTGCACAGCAGGCGCTGCCGCGACCGGCTTCGGCGTGAAGACGGATACAGGCGCTGCCGCCGGCTCCGGCTTGTCGCCGGGCAGCGAGAACTTGCGCTTCTTGGTCTCGACGACCACCGACTTGGTGCGGCCGTGCGAGAAGTTCTGGCGCACAGTGCCCTGCTCCATACCGGGGCGCTTCAGCGTCAAGGTCTTCTTCGGCGTAACACTCAGCGTCTTGTCGTCGCCCGATTTCGTATCGCTCATTCCATATCCTCTGCGGCATCATCTTCGTCAGCAACGGCCGCAAGCATTGCCAGATCGTCCGGGGAACCGCCCCGATATCGGTCGAGCGCAACCATGCGCTTCTGGACCGCCCTGCCCGCGTCTCCCGCGAGAACGGCAGCATGTATCACATTTGTACCCCCCAATGCCAAGCTCAACTCGGCCTCGGAGAAAAGTTTGTAAGCGCGGATCGCAGGCCCGCCGAGGTGGACGGTTGCCCGTCGCGCCTGGCTTATCTTGCGGACGCCATCGTCGGAAGCCTCGGTCGCGTGGAGCACGAAAAGTGCAAGTCCGCCGCGCACGGCGCTCTCGACCTTGGTCGCTCCGAGCGCTATGGCGCCCGCCTTGCGGGCCAGGCCAAGCATGCCCAAAGCGGACCTGGAAAGCAGCGCGTCGACCATACCACCAAGATCGGCCGGCACGGTCACCTGCGCCTTAAAAGCACGGGCAAACAGGTTTTTGGCCGCTGCCTTTTCTATATGTAGGCGGTCGGCCGTCACCCAGCAACCGCGGCCGGGCAGGTTTCTCTTGATGTCCGGAACGACGGCCGAATCCGGGCCGACGACGAAACGGATCAGCTCATCCGGTTCGGCTTGCCTGCGGGTGACGATGCAGGTGCGATCGTTCATCTCGTCCAAGGGCGGGTTCGGTGCGATGCGGTTTCACCTCACGCACCGACGGTTTCGTCAGCCGGCGCGCCCTCGGCGGCAAGCTCGTCTTCGGTGATCCAGCCAGCCTTCAGGCGAGCGGCCAAGACCATCTGCTCGGCATCGGCGCGCGACACGCCGTGGTTGGCGAGCACACCCGGGAATACCTTCGTCTCGCCGTCCTTGCGTTCCTTCCAACCGGTCAGGTCGTCGGCGGCGTAGCCGGCGAAATCCTCGATCGTCTTCACGCCGTCCTCGCCGAGCGTCACCATCATTGCGGTGGTGATGCCGGGAATCTCGCGCAATTCGTCCTTGACGCCGAGCGCCTTGCGCTTCTCGTCATGCTCGGCTTCGATCTTTTCCAGATATTCGCGGGCGCGGGTCTGGATTTCCGAAGCCGTGTCCTCGTCGAAGCCGTCGATCGACGCGATTTCACCGGAGTCGACATACGCGACCTCCTCGACGCTGGTGAAGCCTTCGGAAGCGAGCACCTGACCGACCATCTCGTCGACGTCGAGGGCTTCCATGAACAGCGACGACCGTTCGACGAATTCCTTCTGGCGGCGTTCGCTCTCTTCCTGCTCCGTCAGGATATCGATGTCCCAGCCGGTGAGCTGCGAGGCAAGACGGACGTTTTGGCCACGGCGGCCGATGGCCAGCGACAGCTGATCGTCGGGAACGACGACCTCGATGCGCTCGGCATCCTCGTCGAGCACGACCTTGGCGACTTCCGCCGGCTGCAACGCATTGACGATGAAGGACGCGGCCGAAGGCGACCACGGAATGATGTCGATCTTCTCGCCCTGCAATTCACCGACGACCGCCTGGACGCGGCTGCCGCGCATGCCGACGCAGGCGCCGACCGGATCGATCGAGCTGTCGCGCGAGATGACAGCGATCTTGGCGCGCGAACCGGGATCGCGGGCGACCGACTTGATCTCGATGATGCCGTCGTAGATTTCCGGCACTTCCATCGTGAACAGCTTCGCCATGAACTGCGGATGGGTGCGCGACAGGAAGATCTGCGGGCCGCGCTGTTCGCGACGCACGTCATAGACATAGGCGCGGACGCGATCACCATATTTGTAGTTTTCGCGCGGAATCAGCTCGTCGCGGCGGATGATCGCTTCGCCGCGGCCGAGATCGACGATGACGTTACCGTATTCGACGCGCTTGACGGTACCGTTGACGATCTCGCCGATACGGTCCTTGTATTCGTCATATTGCCGGTCGCGCTCGGCCTCGCGCACCTTCTGCACGATGACCTGCTTGGCCGACTGGGCGGCGATACGGCCAAAATCCATCGGCGGCAGCTGTTCGGCGATGAAATCGCCGAGCTGGGCATCCGGATTGCGCTCGCGTGCCGAGGAAATGGCAATCTGGGTCGCGTAGTCGTCGACCTTCTCGACCACTTCCATCAGCCGCTGCAGCTTCATCTCGCCGGTATTCGGATTGATATCGGCCCGGATATTGGTTTCCTGGCCGTAGCGCGAGCGCGCGGCCTTCTGGATCGCATCGGCCATGGCGGCGATGACGATCGACTTGTCGATCGACTTTTCACGCGCGACCGCATCGGCGATCTGCAGCAGTTCAAGCCTGTTGGCGCTTACAACCATCTTCTTTCTCCCGAGCTTGTTGCCGACCTTTACGGCCGGCAGCCCAATCACATTTCCTGTTCGGTTTCGTCTTCCGCACCCTCTGGTGCGTCTTCGGGTTCGCCGCGGCGTTTCCTGGCTTCCTTGCGCGCCCGATTGTCCTTCGACAGCGCATCGCGGATAAGATCGTCGGTCAGGACCAGCCGCGCTTCGGCAATCGCGTCGTAGGGAACACGCACCGTCGGCTCCTCGCCGTAAGCGGCCTTGTCGCGCTCGATCAGCACACCGTCCGCGTCGCTTTCGGCGATCTTGCCCTTGAAGCGCTTGCGGTCGGCGACGAGAACCGATGTTTCCATCTTCACCAGGTGGCCGGTCCAGGCTGCAAAGTCCGATTTGCGGACCAGCGGCCGGTCGATGCCCGGCGACGACACTTCGAGATGATAAGCCTTCTCGATCGGATCATCGACATCGAGAGCCGGCGACACCGCCCGGCTGACCTCTTCACAATCTTCGACCGTCATGGTGCCGTCCTCGCGCTCGGCCATGATCTGCAGCGTCAGCCCGTTCTGGCCCGACAGGTGCACACGTACCAAGCGGAAGCCAATGGCGCGCAGTACCGGCTGAACGATCAGCGCGATGCGCGCATCGATGCCGCTTTCGCGGATGATGCGGTCGTCGCCTTCGCTTGCCGTCACTGTCATTCGGTCCCTGTCGCTCGATTCCTATTTGGCCGGCAGGTAATAAAAAAGAGCGGGACCGGGTGGACCCACTCTTCGTCATACCGACCAAGAATTTGAAGCTGATATAGACGATCATGGTCCTCGTTTCAAGCCCGTCCTGCATGACGGCAAGGCTCCGAGTCCGCAGCGCTGTGCCAAATGCATGGCGCCCATGCAGTGATCCCCTTTGAGCACCGGCGGCGCACGACTATCTATGTTGCATTGCACAATTGGAGCGCTCGCTGCGCTCGAAAGGGTACCATCATGAACGATCGTCGATTTTTTTCAGCCATAGGCAATGTCTTTTGCGTGTTCGGCAGCGCCGTAGCAGCGTCGCGAGCCGTGGAAAACGGTCGCAAGCCGCTTGCGCATGATTTGCGCAATCTCGGGATGGAGCCGGCAGCCTTCGACAAGATCCGTCGCTTCTGAGCCAGGTGAGCGCCGAGGGCCTTCGGCCCGCTCGCCTTGTGCTCAGCTCTAATTTCCCGCTTATTTCCGCACGAAGGTGAGATAGGCGGGCCGGCGGCCTTCGCGAATGGCCTTGGCCTCATAGCGCGTCCCCGGCCAGCCATCATAGGGCCGATGCCAGTCGGCCGCTTCGCTTGCCTGCCACGTGAAGGCGCCGTGCGCCCGGCAATGCAGGAGCGTCCAGTTCACATAGCTGTCGATGTCGGACGCAAAGTGGAACTTTCCGCCGTGCTTCAGGACACGCGCGAAGCGGTCGAGATTGACCGGGCTGACGAAGCGCCGCTTCCAGTGCTTCTTCTTCGGCCACGGATCCGGATAGAGAAGATCAATGCCGTCAAGCGAAGCCTGCGGCAGCCAGTCCAGCAGGCGTGTGGCGTCGTCGTCATAGACGCGCAGATTGGCAAGCGGCCGCTCCCGGACCGCCATCATCATCTTGGCCATGCCGTTGACGAAGGGCTCGACGCCGATAAACCCGGTCGCCTGGCTGGCCGTGGCACGGTGCAGAAGATGTTCGCCGCCGCCAAAACCGATTTCGAGCTGGACAGCCGAAACTTCTGCTTCGAAAAGGCTGCGCAGATCGGCTGGCGGTTCAACCGTCAGATCGAGCTTGTAGGCGGCGAAACCGCTCTCCAGCGCCGCCGCCTGCTGTGGTCGAATGGTCTTGCCGCGCCGGCGACCGAAAAATGCCTCGGTCGCACGGCTTGGCCGGTCCTTCGGGTCCATAGGCGCCGCGGTTAGGCGGCGACTGCTTCGGCGACCGGTTCGGCGAGAGCGTCCTTGAGCGCCTTGGCGAGATCGGTCTTCTCCCAGGAGAAGGATCCGTCGCGGCCGGCCTTGCGGCCAAAATGGCCGTAGGACGACGTCTTGGCATAGATCGGCTTGTTGAGATCGAGGTGGCGGCGGATGCCGGACGGCGACAGGTCCATCACGGTGCGCAGCGCACGCTCGAGCTTTGCCTCGTCGACCTTGCCGGTGCCGTGCAGGTCGACGTAGATCGACAGCGGCTGGGCAACGCCGATTGCATAGGAAAGCTGGATCGTGCAGCGATCGGCGAGCTTTGCGGCAACCACGTTCTTGGCGAGATAACGCGCCGCATAGGCGGCCGAGCGATCGACCTTGGTGGTGTCCTTGCCGGAGAAGGCGCCGCCGCCATGGGGCGCAGCCCCACCATAGGTGTCGACGATGATCTTGCGGCCGGTCAGGCCGGCGTCGCCGTCGGGCCCGCCGATGACGAACTTGCCGGTTGGGTTGATGTACCAGTTGCAATTGTCGGCGATCTTCAGATCGCCCAGTGCTTCGCGGATATAGGGCTCGACGACGTTGCGCACCTTCTTCGAATCCCACGTCTCATCGAGATGCTGGGTCGACAGCACGATCTGCGTCACTTCCGCCGCTTTGCCGTCGACATAGCGGACGGTGACCTGGCTCTTGGCATCCGGCCCGAGCCTGCCGGCATCACCGCTGCCTTCATGGCGCGCAGTGGCCAGCAATTCGAGGATCTTGTGGCTGTAATAGATCGGCGCCGGCATCAGGTCCGGGGTTTCGCGGCAGGCATACCCAAACATGATGCCCTGGTCGCCGGCTCCTTCCTCGCCTTGCCGGTCGGAAGCGTTGTCGACGCCTTGGCCGATATCCGGCGACTGGCCGTGCAGCAGGACCTCGATCTTGGCCGTCTTCCAGTGGAAGCCGGCCTGCTCGTAGCCGATTTCGCGGATTGCCTTGCGGGCGACCGACTTGAACTTGGCTGGGTTGACAATCGGATGGCCGGCCGCATCCTTCAGGACGTTGCCCTCCTTGTCCTTCTTGAGCAGCGTCTCGGGGACGCGCACCTCGCCGGCGATGACAACACGATTGGTCGTCGCAAGCGTCTCGCAGGCAACGCGGACCTTCCACGGGTCCATGCCGGTCTTTCTGGCTTCGCGATAGACGAGATCGACAATCTCGTCGGAGATGCGGTCGCAGACCTTGTCGGGATGGCCCTCGGCAACGGATTCCGAGGTGAAGAAGTAATTGTGCCGCGTCACGGGTGTCCCCTCTTGAAAAAAATATCGGCAGGCCGCCGATTTTGGCGCGCCAGTTGTTAACGGTGCCGGGCGCCGCTCGTCAAGCCATGCAGCCGTTCTGGCATGAATTTTGACGTTATTATCTTTGCATCCCGAGACGGCGGCAGGGCGGACTGCGATCAGCCCTCGCACCAACAGACTGAGGAAAACGGCTTCGAGGAAGTGTGTCGAGCGAAATCGATCCGCGCTTTAGCGTATCTGCGGAATACACATCCCTCGATACGCGCAGCGGCGAGAAATTACATCCCAGCTACGACGACCTCTTCCTCTTTGAACTCTTCACGGGCCAGTCAATCGACCTCGCCGGCGGAGAGCGACTTCACAAGCTCGATGATCTTGCGGCGCACTTTCACGTCGGCGATCTTGACGAAGGCGCGGTTCAGCTGGAGCCCTTCCGGGCTGCCGCAGAATTCGACGGCGGAGGTCATCGACGCATCCTCGGCAAATCCACGGGTGCCCACGGACTCCTGACCGGGCGCATCCTCGAAGAAGAAGGCGACGGGCACGCCGAGTATGGAGGCGATTGCCTGCAGACGGCTGGCGCCGACGCGATTGGTGCCCTTTTCGTACTTTTGGATCTGCTGGAACGTTATGCCGAGGTTTTCGCCCAGTTTTTCCTGGCTCATTCCCAGCATATTGCGGCGAAGCCGGATGCGGCTTCCGACGTGGATGTCGATCGGATTCGGCTTTTTCTTGTTTTCTTCTGTCATTTTTTCCTCGCCGAATTTTTCCGGCTTTTCCATTTTGCTGCCCAAACGAAGACGGCGGCCCGTGCCCCAACAGAACGACCTTATCGACTTCGAAAATTTTCAGGCGCTTACAGTATGAGTTTCTAATGTGTCGGCTGTCAATTCGCCCGTAGCCTTTGCCTTACGTTCAAAATGCATGCCGCAACGGCAAGCAAAAACATGATCAGCATTCCGTTAATGCGTCGTTGGCTGGAGGAAACGATGGCTTGGTTGGAGATCGGCACACGCACATCGATGGCGCCGCGTGCATCGATTGCCAGCGCGTCGACGATGCGACCGCGCGGGTCGACAACGGCCGAAATGCCGTTATTAGCCGCGCGCAACAGGGGTACCCCATTCTCCACCGCCCGGATCTGCGCCTGCCGGAAGTGCTGGTACGGCCCCGGCGTGTCGCCGAACCAGGCGTCATTGGTGACATTCACAATAAGCTCGGCTGCCGTTGCGTCAACCGCGACCAGATCGGGAAAGATGACCTCATAGCAAATAAACGGCAGCGCCCGGATACCGCCGGGCAGCGCGATCGGGTGCCGCTCATTGCCGGCCGCGAAGGTCATCGGACCGGCAACAAGCTGCTCAAGCCCGAAGCGGCCGAGCAGATCGGCGAAAGGCAGGTATTCGCCGAAGGGTACCAGGTGGACCTTGTCGACGGCATCGACGATTTCGCCCCTTTCGTCGATCGCCACCACAGAGTTGTAGTAACGGCTGCCGGCCGCCGAGCCGCTTTCCTCGCGAACGACGCCGGCGACCAGCATCTGGCCATCGCCAAGCATCTCTCCGATCGCAGGCAGGGCATCCGGACGTTCGGTGAACAGAAACGGCACGGACGTCTCCGGCCACAGGATCAATTGCGGCCTGTCATGGCCGGGTTCCGGCGCCTTGGCCGAAAGCCCCATCATGGTGGCGAAAATGCGGTCACGCACCGAGGCATCCCATTTTTCCGTGAGGTCGACGGCAGGCTGCACGATACGGACGTCGAGGCTGCGGGCAGCCGGCTTTTCGGGGGCGGCGAGCCGGATATACCCGAAGCCGGCATGGGCGGCGACGAGAACGACAAGCAATGCCGCGCCGAGGCGAAGATGCCGGCGCGCCGCAAGCAGCGCCGGCAGCGCGAAGACGAAGACCGCAAGCGCGTTCATGCCGACCATGCCGGTCACCGAGACGCTCTGCATCAGCAAAGGCACCGGCATCGCCGCATAGCCGACGGCATTCCACGGAAAGCCCGTGAACAGGAAGCCGCGCAGCCATTCCGCCAGCGCAAAGCCGAAGGCCAGCGCGGCGATGCGGCCAATGTCGTTGCTCCACAACAGCCGGGCAACCACGGCAGCGAAACCGTAAAAGAAGGCCAGCGCGAGGGGGATGCCGACCACCGCGAACGGCAAAGCCCAGGCAAAGCTGTCGGCCTCGACCAGAAGCGCCGAGCCGACCCACCAGAGACCGGCAAGAAAGTAGCCGAAACCGAACCACCAGCCGGTGGCGAAAGCCGGCCGCAAGCGCCGCAGAAAACCGTCCGAGGCTTCGCTGGTCGCGCCATCGAGGAGCCACACCAGCAGCGGGAACGAAACGAAGCAGACGGCGAAGAAATCATAAGGCGCCTGGGCAAGAACCGCCAGCGCCCCGGCAAGAAACGCCACCAGCGCGCGCCGCCAGCCCCAAAGCAGAATTATCCGGCCGGCCTGGCGCTCCATCAATGCTTCCGAGTCGTGCGAATCAGGAAGCAAGATTTATCAGGCCGCGGGCTTGGCTCCAAACAAACCCTAAGCCTGCTCGGTGCGGACGGCGCGGCGGCGCCGCTCGCCCTTCAGGGTCTCGACGATGCGCACGCGCTTGACGCGGCGCGGATCGGCGTCGAGCACATGGAACTCGAAGCCGGGTATGGCCTGCACCACTTCGCCGCGCGCCGGCACCCGGCCAAGCGTGTTGAAGATCATACCGCCGATCGTGTCGACATATTCGCCGTGCTCGCCGGCGGCGAAATCCTCGCCGATCATCTTGGCGACGTCGTCGATCTCGGCCTTGCCGTCGACGATGAAGACGCCTTCGCCGGCCTGGGTGATCATCGGCTCGTCTTCGTCATGCTCGTCCTCGATGTCGCCGACCACCATCTCGACAATATCCTCGAGCGAGACAAGACCGTCGGTGCCGCCATATTCGTCGATGACCAGCGCCATCTGGGTGCGCGTCGTCTGCATTCGCCCCATCAGGTCGGAGGCGAGCATCGACGGCGGCACGAACAGCACCGGTCGGATCAGGTTGAGATCGCCGATGGTGCGCGCCAGATCGACCTGGGCGAGATCGAGAACCGTCGCGACCGGAGTTTTCCTGGTCGTCCTGCCCTTTCTGACGCGGGCGACCTTGGTGATGTGCGCCAGCACGTCGCGGATATGAACCATGCCGCGCGGATCGTCGAGCGTCTCCGAATAAACCGGCATGCGGGAGTGGCCGGACTGTTCGAACAGCCCCAGAAGATCGCCAAGCTTCGTCGTGATCTCGACCGCCTCGATGTCGGCGCGCGGCACCATGACGTCCTCGACCCGCACTTCGCGCAGGCGCAGGATGTTGTTGAGCATGGCGCGTTCGCCGGGCGAGAAGGATTCTGCATCGCTCGCCGTTTCGGCAAGCGCACCGGCAATCTCCTCGCGCAGACTGGTGCCGTTGCGGTGCCTGAAAAGCCCGAGCACGCGATCGAACAGGGAAGGACCGGCAGGCGATGCCTCGCTGGCGAAGCTGCCGGTCGTGGTACTCGGACTCGAGCCCTCTTCCGTCGTTTCGGAAGGCTTGATCGCACTGCCGGCGTCGGAGCGGGCGGCAGTCTCTGGTTTGTCGTTCATCATCGTCCGGTCAATTGGTCTTTTGTAATTACGTGTAGGGATCGGGAATGGCAAGCCTCGCAAGTGCTGCGCGCTCTGTCACTTCCATCAGTTCCGCTTCGGCATCCGTTTCGTGATCATAGCCCAGCAAATGCAGCAGGCCATGAATGACGAGATGGGAGATATGGTCCTCGAGCGGCTTATGTTCCAGTGCCGCTTCGCGCGCGACAGTCTCGGCGGCCAGCACGATGTCGCCGAGCATCGGCGGCAGAGGCCCGCCCCTGGCAAACGGAAAAGCCGGAAAAGACAGGACGTTGGTCGGCTTGTCCTTGCCGCGCCAGCCGGCATTGAGCGTACGGATATGGGCATCGTCGGAAAAGACGATGCTAAGCTCGGAACGGCCCTCCGCGCCGGTTTCGGCAAAGGCGGCCGAGACCGCACGGTCGACAAGCCGCATCAGCGCCGCCTCGTCGGGCCAGTCGCCCGCCTCGATCGCGATATCGATTTCGACGGGAAGCGGTGCCCCCGCCTTTTGCTCCTCAGCCATGCGGCCGCATAATCATATCAGCTTTCGACACCCAAGCCCCTGGCCAGCTTGCCGTCACGGTCGTAGGCCTTGACGATCTCGGCGACCAGCGGATGCCTGACGACGTCGCCTTCATTGAAGCGTACGGTCACCATGCCGGTGACGCCGTCGAGGATTCTCAACGCCTCGACCAGGCCGGACTTGGTGTTCGGCGGCAGATCGATCTGGGTCGGATCGCCGGTGACGATCATGCGCGAGTTCTCGCCGAGCCGGGTCAGGAACATCTTCATCTGCATCGGCGTGGTGTTCTGCGCCTCGTCGAGGATGACGGCGGCGTGCGCCAGCGTACGGCCGCGCATGAATGCCAGCGGCGCGATCTCGATGACCTCGGCGGCGATCGCCCGCTCGACCTTGTCGGCCGGCATCATGTCGTAGAGCGCATCATAGAGCGGCCGCAGATAGGGATCGACCTTCTCCTTCATGTCGCCCGGCAGAAAGCCAAGCCGTTCACCGGCCTCGACCGCGGGGCGCGACAGCACGATGCGTTCGACCATGCCGCGTTCGAGCAGCATTGCCGCATGCGCCACCGCCAGATAGGTCTTTCCGGTGCCGGCCGGGCCGATGCCGAAGACGAGTTCCGACCGCTCCAGCGCGCGCATATAGGCGTCCTGGTTGAGCGAGCGGGCATAGATGGTCTTCTTGCGCGTCGATATCTGGGCGGCGGACACCTTGCCCTTGCGCTCCAGCGTCGGCAGCGTCAGCTGGTCGTCGGAGGCGATCGCCATGCGTACCGCGCCGTCGACATCGGACTGGCCGATATCGGTGCCTTTCTGGAGGATGCCGTAAAGATTGTCCAAGGCACGGCGCGCCTGCTCAGCGGCCGAAGAGGAGCCCTTGATGGTCAATTGATTGCCGCGCGAGCGGATATCGACGCCGAGCTTCTGCTCGAGCCTGGCCAGATTCTCGTCGAACTGGCCGTAAAGGGCGCTGGCAAGCTTGTTATTGTCGAAAGTCAGTACGATGTGCGCCATATCCGAGGCCCCGGAGGGTAGATTCTGGGGCAGGTTCTTGACTTCAGCAGCGCTCAACCGTCTCTCCTCATCTGCCGAGGCCTTCAGGCCAATTCGGCGAACAGGCTGTTGTAGCCCGTCTTCGTGATTCGTACCTGGATAATGTCACCGATTTCGCCGGCCTTTTCATCAACAATAACCGGCTGCAGCCACGGCGAGCGGCCAACCTTCTGGCCGGCCTGGCGGCCCGGCTTTTCGATCAGCGTGTCGATAGTCCTGCCGACCAGGCTTGCGCCGAAATGCTGCTGCTGTTTCAGAAGCAGCGCCTGCAGCCGCTGCAGGCGCTCGTCCTTGACGGCCTCCGGCACGTGATCGCTCATCTCGGCGCCCGGCGTGCCGGGGCGCGGAGAGTATTTGAACGAGAAGGCCGAGGCATAGTTGACGTCTTCGACCAACTGCATCGTCGCCTTGAAATCCGCCTCCGTCTCACCGGGAAAGCCGACGATAAAATCGCCGGACAGTGCGACGTCGTTCCGTGCGGCACGGATGCGGTCGATCAACGTCAGATAGTCCTTGGCCATATGCCTGCGGTTCATCGCCTTGAGTATGCGGTCGGAGCCGGATTGCACCGGTAAATGTAGATAGGGCATCAGCGCAGGCAAATCACGATGGGCGGCGATCAATTCATCGTCCATGTCGCGCGGATGGCTGGTCGTGTAGCGCAGCCGCGCCAGACCCGGAATCTCAGCCAGCCTGAACAGCAGCCGGCCAAGGCCCCATTCCTCGCCGTTTTCGCCTCTTCCGTGCCAGGCGTTAACGTTTTGGCCGAGCAGCGTCACCTCGCGCACGCCGGCATCCGCCAGGCGCTCGGCCTCGGCGACGATCTGTGCCACCGGCCGCGAGACTTCCGAGCCGCGCGTATAGGGCACGACACAGAAGGTGCAGAACTTGTCGCAGCCTTCCTGAACGGTCAAGAACGCGGTCACGCCGCGCCTGATCAGTTCGGCGCGCTTTGGCTGCGGCAGATGCTCGAACTTGTCCTCGACGGCATAGTCGGTCTCGACGATCTTTTCGCCGCTCCGTGCCCTCGCCAGCACACCGGGCAGCCGGTGATAGGTCTGCGGGCCGATGACCAGATCGACGGCCGGCGAGCGGCGGATGATCTCAGCACCCTCGGCCTGCGCCACACAGCCGGCGACGCCGACCAGCATTTCGCGCCCGGTCTTGGCACGTTCCGCCTTCAACTCACGGATGCGCCCAAGTTCGGAATAGACCTTTTCCGCCGCTTTCTCGCGGATGTGGCAGGTGTTGAGCAGCACCAGATCGGCCTCGCCGATGGCATCGGTCGCGGCATAGCCATCGGCCGCCAAAGCATCGGTCATGCGCTGCGAATCGTAGACGTTCATCTGGCAGCCATAGGTCTTGACGAAGACCTTCCTGGTCGCGGCAGCCGGAACGACCAGGTCTTCGGCGGCAGCGCCGATGTCGTCGCGCTCTATCGTGTTCAATTCCATTTCGCGGCTTCTAGCGCCTTTCCCTGACAAAAAACAGACGAATCTGGCCGGAACCTGCGCAGACTACCGGCTTGGGCGCGGTTCGGCGAGCGCCGCCTGCACCATCTCGCGCACCTGGCGTTCCATCTGCTTTGCCGTCTCCTTGCGGCTCGAGCCCTTGGAGAAAGCGATCGCCTCGCCAAAATGCACCTCGACGTCGAGAGCGCCCTCGGCCATCAGCACCTTGAGGTGCGGCATCAGCTCCTCGTCGCCAATCCAGGCGGCAACCGGCCGATGCCGGCGCCCGAGCGGCACGCCATGCAGGCGCGTATAGACGATCGCCACCGGCTGGATGAAGACCTGTTCGGCCGCCCCTTCAGCAATCGCCATTGTAGCGGCGCCGAACAGCGTGCTCTTGAACGGCAGGATCATGTTGCCGTCGCCGGTCGAGCCTTCGGCGAACAGCACCATGGCGTCGCCCTTGGCCATGCGGGCGGCGATCTCGCTCGCCTGGTCGCCCGACGAACGTTTGCGCTCACGTTCGATGAAGACGGTGCGCTGCAGCTTCGACAGCATGCCGATCAGCGGCCAGCCGGCCATGTCGGCCCTGGCGATGAACGTCACGTCGACCATCGACCCCAGCACCATGATGTCGGTCCAGGAGATGTGGTTGGCGGCAACCAGCAATGGGCGCTGGCCGGACAGCGCCCCCTTGACATGGATGCGCAGCCCCAGCGCCCTGACGATCATCCTGTGCCAGATCTTCAGGATGAAGGTCTCGCGCCAGAGCCCGGTCTTCATCGACAGGACCTGCAAAGGCACAAGCACCAAGGAGCCGACGACAACCAGCCCAAGCGCCAGGAAAATCCTGATTTTTCCGATCATCCGCACCACCCCGGCGTTTGGCTAGCGAAGATCGCGGCGCATGACAAGCGCGCCGGTCGGGCCGTGTTCCGGCGACTTGTAATAGTTGGCGCGCTTGCCGACCTCGCGGAAGCCGAGCCGCCGGTAGAGCGCAATCGCGGCGACATTGGTCTCGTCGACCTCGAGGAAAAGTGCCTCGGCGCGCTGTGCGTGCAGTTCACGCAGCACCGCATCCATCAATTGCCAGCCGAGCCCCTGGCGCCGATGCGAGCGTGCCACCGCGACCGTCAGTATCTCCCCCTCGCCGGCCGCCAGCCGCGCCAGCACGAAGCCGACCGGCGGCTTGGCGCCCTGTCCGGTCTCGCGCGCGGCATAGCCGAACACAGTGTCCTGCTCAAGCAGCGCGGCGAATTCGTCGGCGGTCCACGGCCGCGCGAAATCCTCGCGATGCAGCACCGACATTGCCGTGCTGTCGGCAATCGTCAGCGGCTCGATCGCATAGTCCCTGCGACGCGGCTGGAGGAAGGGAATGCGCATCAGTTTTTTTGCCTCGACAAAACAAAGCCGGCCTGCGGCTTGGCGTCCGCGCCGCGCAAATACAACGGCTTCGGCTTTTCACCATCGTCCTTAGCAGTCGCCAGCCGGGCATAGACGGCGATGTCGGCGGTGGCCCCTACCGGGCCGGTGTCAAAAGCGCGCCCGATCGAGGCGACAATTTGCGACGTCGCGGTGCCGGCGAGAACCGCAGATCTGTCGACCGCCATGGCGGCGGCTTGCGAGAGCGTGGTCACAGCCGGACCATAGACCAGAACCGACCTCTCATCGTAAAGTGCCGCGTGGATCTCCTCGCGGCCTGCATCGAGCGCGGCGAGCACGGCGCGACCGGGAAATGCCGCTCTCGCTTGCGTCGCCAGTGCCTCCAGAGTCGTCACGCCGATCGCCGGGATTTTCAGCGCCAGCGCAAGGCCGCGCGCCGCCGAGACGCCGACGCGCAGACCGGTGAAGGAGCCCGGACCCGTCGAAACGGCAATGGCGCCGAGGTCGGAATAGTCGGTTCTGCTGGTCCCCAACGCCTCTTCGATGACACCCATCAGATGCTCGGCATGACCCTTGCCGAGATCGAGCACCGAACGGCCGAGTTCTTTCCCGACCGCCGCGTCGTAGACGCAGGCGGCGCAGAGATTGGCGGCACAGTCGATGGCAAGCAATTTCATGAAGCGGCCGGTTGAGACAGTTTCGAAAACAGGTTCCCTCTGCCCGCCAGGGCTGATCCCCGCAAGGGAATAATGGATAAATCGTCGGGCGACTTGGCTTCGGCGCGGGTCCAAAATGTAAGTTTCGCCGCACGCAATCGCCACAATAGGTATCGGGACTAGCCGACCTGCTCGATACGCAGCACGTGATTGTCCCAGACATAGTCCGGCTCGGAATGGATCGAGCCACCGGCCTCGACGATCTCGCCGGCGCCGGTCGTGGCCATGAAGCTTTCCCCATCGGGTGCCACCCCGCAGACCTCGACCAACGCCTTGGTGGCGACGATGCGGCCGCTGGCCGCGTCGATCACGGCAAGCGAATTCCCCTCAGGCGAAGACACGGCGATGGTGCCGGCGGCAGGGTTGGCGGCGACCGAGCCAATATAGTTCCTGAAGCCGGAAAGCACGTCCTGCGACATGTCGAGCAGTTTCAAGTCCATGCCACGCGGCGCGCGGCCGACCAGCGGGGGACGATCGGTACCCGGCCCCCTGTACTGACAGCCGAACCAGACGGTGCCGGAGCGGTCGGCATCCATATGGCGGATCGACAGCTGGTGCAGCGCCGGCGGTAATTCGTGCTTTTCGGTGAAATCGCCTGTGAGACGGTCGACCAGCACATAGGACGGCCTCATCGTCGCAATGTTGAGCTCGGTGCGGCCGAAATCCGGATGTGTTTCGATGCCGCCATTGGCCACAGCAATCGTCCTGCCGTCGGAAAGCAGCAAAAGCTCGTGCGGACCTGTGCCGTAGGTCGGGAACTCGCCGATGCGCTTGAATTTCGCATGCGCGTCATAGACGCCGACGACGCCGGCGGCATTGTCGAAATCGTTCTCGGTTGCGTAGAGCAGCGTGCCGTCGGCCGAGAACACGCCATGGCCGAAGAAATGCCGGCCGGCAACGCTGGCAATTGTGTGCGGTTCATCGCGGCCGGTATGGTCGAAGACGACAGCAAAGGTGCCCGGCTGCCTGGCAAACACCACCGAACGTTTAGACACCGGATCGAAGGTGACGTCGTGGCCCCGATCGGGCAGATCGATCATGTGCAACAACTTGCCGGCCTCGGACAGGACGGCCGCGCCATAGCTGCCGTCGCGCTTGACGAAAGCGGTGGCGAAGACCGCGTCGGCGTCGAGTGTCTTTGCCCAGGCCGACGGCGCCATCGCCGTTATGAACCCGGCGCCTGCGGCCCTCAGGAAATCGCGCCGATCGATCAGCGGCGTCCTCATGGTCAGTCGCCATCCAGCGACGAGAACCCGGCGGTCAGGCCGAATTCGGCGGTCAGCCTGGTGCCGAGCAGGGTCGTCAGGCTGGATGTCACCAGCGAGAAATAGTCGAGCTTCCGGCGCAGCGCCGGATCGGCAAGTGCCTTGTCGATCGGTCCTCTGATCGCCTTGGCCGCCTCGATCCCGTTGGTGAGTTGGATGTGAACCGATTCCGCCATCCAGCGCGCATCGGGCGGCAGCGCGTCGCCAAGCTGCGAGGCCTGGAACAGCGCGTCCATGCCCCCCAGATTCCCGGTCAGCGAGCGGGCGGTGTTTTGCGAGCGCCAATAGATCGCCTGTTTCGGTTTATCGGCCTCCGGCTTGGCACCCAGGAAGCCTTTCAGGCGTACGTCGCGGACCATTTCCAGTTCGTTGATGAAGACGCCGACCAGTTCCGTCACCGCTTCAGTGCCGTTGTGGTAGAGCGCGTTCTGCGGACCCGGATTGGCCCAGAGCGCGGCGAAGCCGTCGGGCTTGGTCCAAGCATCGCCGACGTCGCCGGCGATTGCCTCGATATTGCCGGCAATGGCCGCGCCATAGGCGCAGCGATAGGCGTCGTCCCTGCCGGCCAATTGATCGGCGCCGTCACCGTAGAGGACGAATTCCAGTGCGCCGAGCCCTTGCATGGCGACGCTCTTTGTCGCCAGCTGGGCTGGATCGGCGGCTGTCGGATCCTTGCCGGCAAGTGCTGCCTGCACCTGCTTCAGGCCGATGCTCTTGCGGTCCGGCCAAAACAGCATGCGCTCAAGCCGGTTGTTTTCCGCGATCGGCCCCAAACGGATGATTTCCACCACCGACCAGGCATCCACGACACCCGAGAATTCGGCGCGCGCCGCATCGAGATTGTCTTGCGAGGGCGTCTTGCAAAGCGCGTGCATTGCCTCGGTCAAGCTGTCCGCATGGTCATACAGCCTGGCATAGGCCGGGCGGACGAAGCCGTCGATCGCCCGCTGTATCACATCCGAAGCCTTCACCGCCGCGGATGCCGGCAGCGCACCGGCGAGGACCAGCATCAGAGCGAGTGCAAGACGCTTCCGCATCAGAGCGACTCCAGAAACTTGATCAGCGCGGCGCGATCGGCCGCATCGGCAGCGGCAAAGCGGTCACGCGCCTTCTGGCCCTCGCCGCCATGCCACAGAATCGCCTCGGCCAGGCTGCGTGCGCGCCCGTCATGCAGGAAGAAGGTGCTGCCGCTGACGGTCTGGGTGAGTCCGATGCCCCACAGCGGCGGCGTGCGCCATTCACTTCCCGTGGCCTCGCCCACCGCCTGTCCGTCGGCAAGGCCGGGTCCCATGTCATGCAGCAGGAAATCCGAATAAGGCCAGATCAGCTGGAAGGCCTGCGCCCTGTTCGGGGTGCCGCGACGGGTGACGAATTTCGGCGTATGGCAGGAGATGCAGCCCATATCGTAGAACAGTTTTTTGCCGACGAGCACGTCCGGTCTGTCGAGATCGCGCCGGGCCGGCACGGCAAGGTTTTGCGAATAGAAGGTCACGAGGTCCATGACCGGCGGCGGCGCTTCGACCGGACCGAGACGCTCTTGCACACCGTTGGCTAGGGCAAGGCAGGTCTTTTCGGCGGCGGTGCAATCACCCCAGTGCTTCGGCACCTCTGGCGTCGAAATGCCGATATCGCCGGCAAAAGCATCCGCCGATTGCTGGCGGATCGATGCCGCCTGCGCCTTCCAGCCGAAACGGCCGAGCGTCAGTTCACCGCTGCTGCCGTCGCGTATTATATTGGGCCTGCCGGAAATCCCGTCACCATCGCGGTCGGCCGGGTCGGTGCGGGCAAGGATGTCGGCAGGAGCGATCTGCTCGACCAGGCCAAGGCCGATCATCGGCGGCGTCATGCGCGGCGACAGCGTGGTGTGTGGACCGAGCGGCCCGTAGGCGAGACCCTCGACCGAATAGCTCGGCTTGTGCAGCGACACCGTGCTGCCGTCCGCCAGTTTTACTTTTTGCTCCTGATAATCGACATGCATCCTGCCTTCGCCCTGCAGGCCGGCAACGGCCAATTCCTGCAATTGCGTGCCGTAGACCGGGTCGGGGAAGTTGAGCACCTTGTGATCGGCGAGCGCGGCTTTCTCCTCCTCGGTACTGGCTTCCCTTGCCAGACGCAGGAACATCGACGTGGTGCCGCTGTCGCCTTCCGGCGGATGGCCGCGGCCGTCCTTCAGATGACAGTTCTGGCAGGCGCGCTCGTTGAACAGCGGACCAAGCCCATCCGAGGCCTGTGTCGAGGATGGCGAGGATACCCAGTTCTTGCGGAAAATGGCATTGCCCAGCTTGAACGTGCCCTCTTCCTCGAAGCTGATGTTGGCAGAGGATTGCGAGAAGGCGTCCTTGTTGACGTCCTTCTTCGACGTGCCGGCGCCGCCCTGCATCAGCTCGAATTGCTCGGGCTTGGAGAAATCGCTGGTCGGCCTGGTAATGGCGATGACGCGCGCCAGATCCTTCGGCGTCAGATCCGTGCGGCTGGTGGCAAGCCCCGCCGGTTGCGGCGCCCCGGCCAGCGCCGAGGCTGTGAGCGTCGCCACCACGGCAAGAAAGGCGCCGCGAAAGATACCGTATCGCGGCATCTTCTGAGGCGGCAGGCCGCAATGCTCGGCCGGCCGCAAGCGGCGCATGAAATCTAGGGGGCGCCGCATTCCCGCATATCCTTATTCCGCCTCGTCGGCCGACGCCGCGTTGAGCTGGCCGTACTTTTCCTCGCCGATCGAGGCGAGCAGGTCGAGTTGCGTCTCGAGGAAGTCGATATGACCTTCCTCGTCAGCCAGCAATTCCTCGAACAGCTTCATCGTCACGTAGTCGCCTGCTTCGTTGCAAACTTCGCGCGAACGCTTGTAGGCGGTGCGCGCGTCATATTCGCCGGCAAGATCGGATTCGAGCACTTCCTTGACATTCTGCCCGATACGCAGCGGCGCCACGGACTGCAGGTTCGGATGGCCCTCGAGGAAGATGATGCGCGCCACGAGCCGGTCGGCATGGTGCATTTCCTCGATCGATTCAGCGCGTTCCTTCTTCGCCAGCTTGGCGTATCCCCAGTCTTCCAGCAGCCGGAAATGCACCCAGTATTGATTGACCGCCCCAAGTTCCAGAAACAGAGCCTCGTTAAGCCGCTCGATGATCTGCTGTTCGCCTTTCATGCGTTCTGCTCCCGTATTGGACGCGCAGGCCTCTGACGCGATCCAGGTGTGAAACGATGTCCACGCCACTCGCCGCCGAGCGGGCGTGGTAATTTTCGGTGACCCGAATGATCGTTTCGACCACATTTGGGAAGCAGCCGCAACAGCGACCGCGCTTGTGCATGGCATGATAGACCTTCGCCGGCACGATCAGCTGCCAGGGGTCCTCATCCAGCAGTCCGACGATCGTCTGCTCTATCTCCTTTTCGGTGATGATGTTGCAATGGCAGATCAGCATTTGTCGCTCTGGCTAACGGCGCTTCGTTGCGCCGCGTGGCTGGTGGTTTCGATAGTTTACTGGAACACCTTGTCCGGTGAATCGAGGCTGTCCGAGCCCTCGAAGGCGATGGCATTGAGCTTCAGGGTACCGACGGCGCGTTCGATCGACTTGGTCTGATCGACCAGTGCGTCGATCGCCGCCTGCACGGTGGCGTTGCCTTCCGCGTCGCCTTCTCCGATCTGCTGGTCGTAGGCCTCGCCGGCAAGCGCCCGCGCCTTGATGGCCTCCATCTTGGCGATGGTGACGTCCAGTTTGTCCGATAACTCCTTGTCAACCGCCGGGTCGGCCGCCTTGACCATGTCGGCCACCGACGGCCCCTCGACGACCGTGCCGTCAAGCCGCGTGTAGCTGCCGTGATAGGCGGCACGGATGCCGATCGCGTCATAAAGATGGGAGTTGTAGGTGTTGTCGGAGAAGCAATCGTGCTCCTCTTCCGGATCGTGCAGCAAGAGGCCGAGCTTCATCCGCTCGCCAGCGAGCTCGCCATAGGACAGCGAGCCCATACCGGTGAAGATGGTCGAAATGGCGGCGTTCGGCTCGCCATCGACAAGGTTCTTGCGGGCGGCGCCGCCTTCCTTCCAGTCGTCGACCATGTCCTTGAGATCGGAAACCAGAAGGTCGCTCGCCGATTTTAGGTACTGTCCGCGACGGTCGCAATTGCCGCCGGTGCAATTGGTGAGGTCGTAATCGGTGTAGGGCCGCTCGCCAGCCCCCGGACCGGTGCCGTGCAGGTCTTGCCCCCAAAGCAGGAATTCGATGGCGTGATAGCCGGTCGCCACATTTGCCTCGATACCGCCGGCTTCCTGCAGGGTGCCGGAGAGGAACTCCGGCGTCAGATTGGTGGCATCGACCTTCTTGCCGTTGATCTCGATCGACTTGTTGGCGATCACATTGGCGGTGTAGAGCGCGTTGGCGTCCGACTCGGTGCCGTAGCTCTTGGCGACATAGTCGGTCAAGCCTTCGTCGAGCGGCCAGGAGTTCACCTTGCCTTCCCAGTCGTCGACGATGGCATTACCGAAGCGATAGACCTCGGTCTGCTGATAGGGAACGCGCGATGCCTTCCACGCCTCGCGGGCGGCGTTCAGCGTTTCGGCCGATGGCTTGGCGAGCAGTGCATCGACAGCCTTGTCGAGCGCCTCGGCCGTGATCAGCGAATCCTCGTATTTGGCGAGCGCGATGTCGGAATAAGTCTTGATGACCGCCTTGGCATCGGTTTGCGCCTTGGCCGGCAGCACGAACACCGCCGCCGTCAGCATCGCGGTGGCGCCGATCGCCGCAAGCCTGCCGCCATACCGCGCGGTCATCATCGTTCTCATGATTGTCTCTCCTTGGGAATCAATGAAATGCCGGTGCCGCGGCGGGCAGCTGCCAGCGGGCAAAGAAGGGTCGCGCCATCGCGCGGTTCGCGGAAGAAAGACACCGAAATGCCTCCAATCGAAAGGGTTCAAGGCCCAGACATCAAAGGGATGCGCTGACGCGCGAGCTTCCATAAAACGGCGAAGACACCGGATGTCAACTGGGGGCGTAGAAAAAATTCAATTGAAACAACAGTTTAGAATTATTCTAAACTAGAACTGTCAACTTTAACGCCGATGTATAGGGTATGCCGGCGCATGACTCGGTTGACAGGCGGCCGTTCCGGGTGCGACCCGGATCGGCGCTCTTGCGAGGCGCCGGACAATCGCCACCTGGCGGGACGTCCTAGATTTGGATGAGGAATCGGGCTGTTATGAAGAACGGGGTCGTCATTGTCGGTGCGGGTCATGCGGGCGTGCAAGCGGCCGCCAGCCTGCGCGAAGAAGGCTATGACGGCCCGGTGATCCTGATCGGCGACGAAAACGAATTGCCCTACCACAAGCCGCCGCTGTCGAAGACCTTCATCAAGGATCAGCAAGCAAAGCCGCAGCCGTTGCGTGGCGAAGCTTTTTATACCGGCAGCACCATCGACTTCCGGCCAGGCATCCGGATCGAGCGCATCGACGCAGGCGGCCACAGGCTGGAGATATCAGGCGGTGGCGTGCTGCCGTTCGACCGGCTGATCCTCGCCACCGGCGCCCGGCCGCGCCTGCTGCCGCTGCCGGGTTCGGAGCTTTCCGGCGTTGTGTCGCTGCGCTCGCTCGGCGATGCCCGCCTGATCCGCGAATTGAGCGCGCAAAGCGAGGAGGTCGTCATCCTCGGCGGCGGCTTCATCGGCCTGGAGATTGCCGCGACGCTCACCGCGGCCGGCCGCAAGGTTGCGGTGGTCGAAGCGGTCGACCGGCTGCTCGGCCGCGCCGTGGCGCCGGTCATCGCCGGCCATGTGCGCCAGCGGCTGGAAGCCACCGGTGTGCGCATCCTTACCGGCACCACCATCGAACGGCTGGAGGGTGAGAACGGCCGTATTTCGGCTGCTATCACCTCATCCGGCGAAAGATTGCCGGCGCAGATGGTCGTCATCGGCATCGGCGTCGTGCCGAATGTCGAATTGGCCGAAGCCGCCGGCATTGCCATCGCCAACGGCATCCGCGTCGACCAGCAGATGCGCACGTCGGTGCCGGAAATCCTCGCCATCGGCGACGCCGCCTCCTACCGGCACTGGTTCACCGGCGGCGATGTGCGGCTGGAATCGGTACAGAACGCCACTGACCAGGCGCGGCTTGCCGCGCGCACCGTCGTCGGCCACGCCGACAATTACTCGGCGGTGCCGTGGTTCTGGTCCGATATCGGCGACATGAAGCTGCAGATGGTCGGCCTGATTGCGGGCGGCGACAGCCATGTCGTGCTGGGCGACGTGGCCGAGAACAAATTCTCGATCTACCACTACGCCGGAAGCCGGCTGCTCGGCATCGAATCGGTCAATCGGCCAGGCGACCATATGCTTGGCCGCAAGATGCTCGGCGCCGGCTTTTCGCCGTCGCCGCAGATTGTCGCGACCGGGCCCGAGGGGCTGAAGGCGGCGCTCGCCGCCTTCCAGCAGGCAGAGCCTGCCCGCGCTGCGGGATAAGATCAAACCCAATCACCCTGAATGACCGAGTTCGACCGGGAGCTGACCTTCAAAACGTATAGCGAAGTAAAGGAAACAGCGGTATTTTGACCAATTGAAATCGTCGGGGGTGCTCATGGCTCTATTTGTCATTGGCGCAGGCATGGGTCGCACTGGCACATATTCGCTGAAGCTCGCGTTGGAGCATCTTGGGTTCGGGCCGTGTCATCACATGGCAGATGTCCACGCCAATCCCGAGCAGAAGGCGCTGTGGCGCGCCGCCGGCCAGGGACAACTCCCGACCTGGGATGCGGCATATGCCGGCTATCTTTCCGCGGTCGATTGGCCAACGGCGCATTTTTGGCGCGAAGTGAGTGACCACTACCCTGATGCAAAGGTTATCCTGACAGTTCGTGAACCGGAAGCCTGGTATGACAGCATGGTGCAAACAATAGGGCTCACGATGGATGCTGCTACCAATGATCCACAGTCCTTTGGTGTGGCGGTGGTTGGAAACACTGTCTTTGGCGGTCGATTTGATAACCGTGATCACGCAATCGCTGTCTATGAAGCACATAACGCTTCCGTGAAATCAACGCTGCCACCTGAACGCCTTCTTACTTATCAGGCCTCCGAAGGGTGGGAGCCGCTTTGTGCCTTTCTCGGTGTACAGTTGCCTTCCGAACCGTTTCCACGCACCAATTCGACTACCGAATTTCGTGCTCGCATAGGGCGTTGAACGGCGGCTTGCCGCCTATCTCGGCCCTCGCCGCAGTTGAATCTAGGCGATATCCTCGCCGCTCAGGCGGAGCGGGCCTCGCGGATCGAACTTTCCAGGATGTCGAGCGCTTCGTTCATGACGCCATCCTGGATGGTGATCGGCGCGAGGAAGCGGATGACGTTGCCGTAGACGCCGCAGGTCAGCAGGATCAGGCCCTTGTCGAGCGCCTTCACCCGGACCGCATTGGCGAGTTCCGGCGACGGCAGGCCCTTCTTCACGTCGTTGAACTCGACCGCGTTCATGAAGCCGGGGCCTCTGATATCGACGATCTCCGGCGTCTCGTCGCGGATCGATTGCAGACGCTGCTTCAGACGGTTGCCCAGCGTGTTGGCACGGTCGCAGAGCTTCTCCTCGTCGATGACGTCGAGCACCGCATGCGCCGCGGCAACGCCGATCGGGCTGCCACCATAGGTGCCGCCGAGCCCGCCGGGGTTCGGCGCATCGATGATCTCGGCACGCCCGGTGACCGCCGCCAGCGGGAAGCCGCCGGCCAGGCTCTTGGCCATGGTGGTGATGTCGGCTGCCACCTCGTGGTGGTCCATGGCGAACATCTTGCCGGTGCGGGCAAAGCCGGTCTGCACTTCGTCGGCGACCAACAGCATGCCGTGCTGGTCGCAGATCTTGCGCAATGCGGTCATGAAATCGCGCGGCGCCTCGTAGAAGCCGCCCTCGCCCTGCACCGGCTCGACGATGATCGCGGCGACGCGGGCCGGATCGACATCGGCCTTGAACAGCCGGTCGAGCGCCGCCAGCGAATCGGCGACCGACACGCCGTGCAGCGCCACCGGGAACGGCGCATGGAAGACATCCGCCGGCATGGCGCCGAAGCCGACCTTGTAGGGCACGACCTTGCCGGTCAGCGCCATGCCCATGAAGGTGCGGCCGTGAAAGCCGCCGGAAAAAGCGATGACCGCCGGCCTGCCGGTGGCGTTGCGGGCAATCTTGATGGCATTCTCCACCGCCTCGGCGCCGGTGGTGACGAAGATCGTCTTCTTGTCGAACTTGCCGGGCAGCATGCCGTTGAGCCGTTCGGCCAGCCTGACATAGCTCTCATAGGGCACGACCTGGTAGCAGGTGTGGGTGAAGCGGTCGAGCTGCGCCTTGACCGCTTCGATCACCTTCGGATGACGGTGGCCGGTGTTGACGACAGCGATGCCGGACGAGAAATCGATATAGCGCCGGCCTTCGACGTCCCAGATCTCCGAGTTTTCGGCGCGATCGGCATAGATCTGCGTGGTCATGCCGACGCCGCGCGAAATCGACTGGCTCTTGCGTTCGGAAATGGCTGAATTTGTCATCGTATCCCTCACCGGGCCAGCGCCCGCTCTCGTTTGATGGCTGTTGAGACTCTTCTGGGCTTATTTCAGGTTTTCCTCAAGTTGGCAGCATCGCCGGGCGATTGGGCCTGCCGATGCCGGTGTCGGCAGCCGAACGCCCGCCGCTCATGCCGTCCTGACAAACCCTTCGCTCGCCCGAAGCAGATTGCGCGTGTAGTCCTCGGTGACGCGGCGCTCGACGAGATCGCCGGCGGTGAGGTGCTCGACCGCTTCGCCGTTCTGCATCACCATCAGCCGCTCGCACATGTGGGTGATGATGGCGAGGTCGTGGCTGACCATCAGGAAGGTCAGCTTGCGGCGGCGCCGGATCTCCTCCAGCAGGTTCAGCACCTCGGCCTGCACCGAAGCGTCGAGCGCCGAGGTCGGCTCGTCGAGCAGCAGGATCGATGGTTCCAGGATCAGGGCGCGCGCGATCGCCACGCGCTGGCGCTGGCCGCCGGACAATTGATGCGAATAGCGAAAACGGAAACCGGTGCCCAGGCCGACCTCGTCCAGCGCCCGCTGGATGCGCTTTTCGCCGTCGGCGAAGCCGTGGATGGCGAGTGGCTCCTGCAGCAGGCGGTCGACGGTCTGGCGCGGGTGCAGCGAGCCGTACGGGTCCTGGAACACCATCTGTACCTCGCGATAAAACGCCTTGTCGCGGCGCGCGCCGAGCGTTTTGCCGTTGACGGTAATGGTGCCCGATGCGGCAGGCGCCAGGCCGGCGATTGCCCTGAGCAACGTCGACTTGCCGGAGCCGGACTCGCCGACGAGGCCGAACGATTCACCGGATTGCACCTCGAGGCTGACGCCTTTCAGCGCGCGGAAGCGGTCGAACATCACCTCCAGCCTGTCGACGGAAAGGGCTGCCGTCATGCCGCCCACTCCGGCTTGCGGTCGAGCACCGGCAGCGGGTGGCGGTCGGCGCCGATCTTCGGCATGCAGTTGAGCAGGCCGCGCGTATAGGGATGCTGGGCGCGGCCGAGCTCCGAGGCCTTGAGCTGTTCGACCACCTTACCGGCATACATGACGATGACACGATCGCAGAAGGACGAGACCAGGCGCAGATCGTGCGAGATGAAGATCAACCCCATGCCGCGCTCGCTGACCAGCCGGTCGAGGATGCCGAGCACGTCAAGCTGCACGGTGACGTCGAGCGCCGAGGTCGGCTCGTCGGCGATCATCATCTCCGGCCCGGCGATCAGCATCATGGCGATCATGGCGCGCTGGCCCATGCCGCCGGAAACCTCGTGCGGATGCAGGTCGAAGACACGGGCCGGATCGCGGATCTGCACAGCCTCCAGCATGGCCAGCGCGCGGTCGCGGGCTTCGGCCCTGGAGACCTTCTCATGCGTGCGCAGTGTCTCGACGATCTGGCGGCCGATGCTCATCACCGGGTCGAGCGAATATTTCGGATCCTGCAGGATCATGGCGATACGCTTGCCGCGCAGCGCCCGGCGCTCGCGCGGCGAGGCCGCCAGCAGGTCGATGCCGTCGAAAGCAAGCGTCTTCGCGGTCACCTCGGCCTGCGGCGGGGTGACGCCCATGATGGCGCGGCCGGTCTGCGACTTGCCCGAACCGCTCTCGCCGACGATGCCGAGCCGCTCGCGGCCGAGCGAAAAGGAGACGCCGCGCACTGCCTCGATCAGGCCGGTGCGCGTCGGGAAGGTGACGCGCAGGTCGTCGACTTCGAGAAGCGTGCTCATTGGTCACCGCTCATTGGTCGCCGCTTCGGGGGTCGAGCGCGTCGCGCAGGCCGTCGCCGAGCAGGTTGAAGCCGAGGCTGACGATGAGGATGGCAAAGCCCGGCGCGCCCGCCACCCACCACTGGTCGAGCACGAAGCGGCGGCCCGATGCGATCATCGCACCCCATTCCGGCAGCGGCGGCTGCGCGCCGAGGCCGAGGAAGCCGAGACCGGCGGCGGTCAGGATGATGCCGGCCATGTCGAGCGTCACCCTGATGATCAGCGAGGAGATGCAGAGCGGCATGATGTGGCGAAGCACGATGCGGAACGGCGAGGCGCCCATCAGCTGCACCGCCTTGATATAATCGGAATTGCGCACGGTCAGCGTTTCGGCGCGCGCGATGCGGGCATAGGGCGGCCACGAGGTGATGGCGATGGCAAGCACGGCGTTTTCGATGCCGGGGCCGAGCGCGGCAACAAAGGCCAGCGCCAGGATCAGCTTCGGAAAGGCGAGAAAGATGTC
Organism: Mesorhizobium sp. M1428; assembly: GCF_040317515.1. Lineage (NCBI taxonomy): Bacteria > Pseudomonadati > Pseudomonadota > Alphaproteobacteria > Hyphomicrobiales > Phyllobacteriaceae > Mesorhizobium > Mesorhizobium sp. M1428. The sequence goes on along the minus strand of NZ_JAMYKT010000007.1, from coordinate 23,706 downwards.
GGTGATGCGCATCAGGATCGCATCGGTCCAGCCGCCGGAGTAACCGGCGACGGTGCCGACCAGCAAGCCGATGGGCGCGGCGATGATGGCAACCAGAACGACGACGTAGAGTGTCCAGCGCGAGCCGAAGATGATGCGCGAATAGATATCGCGGCCGAGATCGTCGGTGCCAAACCAGTGCGCCGTACTTGGCGCTAGCAGCCGCGAGCCCTTGAGGTCGCCGAATGTCGGCGAATAGGGCGCCAGTACGTCGGCGAAGGCTGCGACCAACAACAAGGCGATGATGGTGAGCAGGCCGAGAAACGCCAGCCGGTTGGCGGAGAAGCGCCGCCAGGCGACATAGGCGCGGCCGAGCCTTGCCTGCACGCGCGACGCCGGCCGCTCGCTGAGCAGCCAGTCGCGGCGGGTTTGAATCGCTTCTGCGCTCATCCTGCCTTGGTCCTCATGCTGCCTTGGTCCTTGGGTCGAGCACCCGGTAGAGCAGGTCGGACAAAAGATTGATGCCGATGAAGACCGAGCCGATGATGATCGTGCCGCCAAGCACGGCGTTCATGTCGGCGTTCTGCAGCGAGTTGGTGATGTAGAGGCCGATGCCCGGCCACGAAAACACCGTCTCGGTCAGCACCGAGCCTTCCAGCAGCCCGGCATAGGACAGAGCGATCACCGTAACCATCGGCACCGCGGCGTTGCGCAACGCGTGACCCCAGATGATGCGCGTTTCCGACAGGCCCTTGGCGCGCGCCGCGACGATGTATTCCTGGGTGAGTTCGTTCAGCATGAAGGAGCGCGTCATGCGGCTGATATAGGCGAGCGAGAAATAGCCGAGCAGCGAGGCCGGCAGGATGATGTGGCGGAAGGCATCGGCAAATACGTCCCACTGCCGCTGCCAGAGTGCATCCAGCAGGTAAAAGCCGGTAACCGGCGTGAACGTGTATTCGTAGACGACGTCGAGGCGGCCGGGAAAGGCTACCCATTGCAGTTTGGCGTAGAACAGCACCAGCGCCAGCAGTCCCAGCCAGAAGATCGGCACGGAATAGCCGACAAGGCCGATGATGCGCACGACCTGGTCGATGATGCTGCCGCGCCGCACCGCAGCCAGCACGCCGAGCGGCACGCCGATCACCGAACCGATCAGTGTCCCCAGCGTCGCCAGTTCGAGCGTCGCGGGAAAGGCGCGGCGAATATCGGTCATCACCGGATTGGTGGTCAGCACCGAGGTGCCGAAATCACCGTTCAGGGCATGTTTGACATAGATGTAGAACTGCTCGACCAGCGGCAGGTCGAGGCCCATCTCGCGGCGCGTGCGTTCGACGACATTGGCCGGCGCCCGGTCGCCGAGCACCGCCAGCACCGGGTCGATCGGGATCACGCGGCCGATGAAGAAGGTCACCGCGAGCAGACCGAGATAGGTCGTTATCGCGATGACCAGGAACCGGGCGATCGATGAGGCCACGGCAACGGCGCGGGCGCCGCCGCGCCCTGCTGTCACTTCGCTTTCAGCCACACTCATACGGCGCGTCCGCCGGCGTCACTCCTTCGAGACGGGCCCGACGAAGTTGGTGTCGAAGCTCGGGCCGAGCGCAAAGCCCTTGAGGTTCTTGCGCAGGCCGGCCACTTCCAGCTGCTGGTGGATGATGACAAAGGGGCTAGTGTCGAGGATCTTCTTCTCGAGATCCTGGTACATTGCGGCGCGCTTGGCCGCGTCCTTCTCGAGCAGAGCCGCTTCGGTCTGCTTGGTCAGGTCCGGGATGTCCCAGGCGTTGCGCCAGGCCAGCGTCTTGGTCTTGCCTTCATCCGAATTGTCGGGGTTGCTAGCAAAGGTCTGGGCGTTGGAGTTCGGGTCGAAATAGTCCTGGCCCCACTGGCCGATATAGATGTCGTGGTTGCGGGCGCGGTATTTGGTCAGCGTCTGCTTGCCGTCGCCGGGGATGATCTCCAGCTTGATGCCGGCCTGTCCCAGCGTCTGCTGGATGGATTCCGCCATGCCCGTCGTCGGCTGCCCGGTGCGCACGTCCATGGTAACGCTGAAGCCGTCGGCGAGGCCGGCCTTGGCAAGCAGTTCCTTGGCCTTGGCCACGTCGAGCTTGAACGGGTTTTCGTCCAGTTCGCCGAGCACGCCCTTGGGCAGGAAGGTCTGATGGATCTCGCCGATGCCCTTGAGGATGGTCGAGCTCAAGGCATCGTAGTCGACCAGATATTTGAAGGCCTGGCGAACCTCGGGCTTGGCGAGGTTCGCGTTCTTCTGGTTGAGGCTGATGTAAAAGACCGTGCCCTTCGGCGCTGAGGTGGTGGTGAGGTCGGCGTTCTTGGCAATCGCGTCGAGATCGTTCGGTTCGAGATTGCGGGCAACGTCGATGTCGCCGGCTTCCAGCGCCAGACGCTGGCCGGAGCTTTCCTTCATGTTGCGATAGATGACCCGCGCAAGCTTTGCCTTTTCACCGTTGTAATTGTCGTTGCGCTCGAGGACGACGGCCTCGTTGGCGCGCCATTCGCGCAGCTTGAAGGCGCCGGAGCCGGCATAGCCGGTCTTCAGCCAGGCATTGCCGAAATCATTGTCCCATTTGTAGTCGGCGCTCGGCGTGACCGCGGCGACATGCTCCTTGACCAGCTTGGCGTCGACGACCGAGGCGACCGTCGCCGACAGGCAGTTCAGCACGAAGCTCGGCGCATAGGCCTTGTCGACGGTGAACTGGAACGTCGTATCATCAACAGCCTTGGCCTTCTCGGTGACGTTGCCGCCATCGATGCCGAACTGGCCGATAATAAAGGCCGGGCTCTTGTCGAGCTTGATGGCGCGCTCGAACGAATAGGCGACGTCCGCCGCCGTGATCGGATTGCCGGAAGCGAATTTGAGGCCGGGCTTGAGCTTGAATGTGTAGGTCAGGCCATCGTCGGAGACGCTCCAGCTTTCCGCGAGATCGCCCTTGACCTTGGAGGTGTCGCTGAGGTCGAGGCGCACCAGAAGATCATAGGTGTTGCCGGTGATTTCGGCGGTCGACAATTCGAATGCCTCGCCCGGATCCATGGAGATGATGTCGTCGATGGCGAAACCCTCGACCAGCGTGTCGGCGGGCGTGACCGCGAAGGCAGGCGCACCGGCCAGAAGCAGCGCGGACATGGCCGCGCCCGCGAGCAAGAAGCGGGAGCGTAGAGCAAACTTTTCCATCATCATTTTAACTGTTCCCTGTTTTTGTTGACCTGAGTTCCCGGCTCAGGGTTGTGGCATTTCTTGCCGCGTCGAACGGTGATCCCCGGACCGTCGTCTTGGCAATTTTTTGTGCGGTTCCGGTTCACCATATCCGGCGGTTTCGAGCGCGGCAACGAGCATTTGCAGAACGGTTGATTGGGCCAGACCGGCGGTGCGAAAATCCGGCTATTTCAGCGCGGTAACCAGGTCGGCGTCGGGAAAGCAGGTAGCGGAACGGCCGTTGCTGGCCTGCCATTTGCCGATCGAGCGGCGCGTCTTGAAGCCGGGCAGGCCGTCGGCGCTGCCGACATCGTAGCCCTTGGCTTCCAGCGCCCGCTGCAGGGCGGCGATGTCGGAGCGGTAGAGCCCGCCGACCGCGCCCCAATTGCCTGAGAAATTGCTGTCGCCATGGGCGATGCGATCGGCGCCATGGCCGATGAACAGGGCATAGAGATCGCTGGTGTTATACTGCTTCAGCACATAGAAATTGGGGGTGACGATGAAGGCCGGGCCGCTACGCCCGGCCGGCATCAAAAGAAAGCCCTCGGCTTTCAGTTCGCTCGCCGGGAACGGTTTACCCGACACACGCCTGATGCCCATATCAGCCCATTGCGAAATCTTCTTGCCCTGGTCGGGACCTTCGAGCGAGCACGAGACGCTGTCCGGCACCGTCACCTCGAAGCCCCAGTCGCGGCCCCTGACCCAGCCATAATCCACGAGATAATTGGCGATCGAGGCCAGTATGTCGGGCGTCGAATTCCAGATGTCGGTGCGGCCGTCGCCGTCGAAATCGACGGCATGCTTCAGAAACGATGTCGGCATGAACTGCGGCTGGCCAAGCGCGCCGGCCCAGGACGACTTCATCGCGTCGACCGGGGCAAGCCCGCGCTCGACGATCTCGAGCGCCGCGACGAGCTCGGTGCGGAAGAATTCCTTCTTGGTCGACATGAACGCCTTGGTGCCCAGCACCTCGAGGGCGTCATAAGGCATCTTCGCCGCCCCGAAGCCGCTCTCGCGGCCCCAGATCGCCAGCAGCACTTCGCCAGGCACGCCGTAGCGTTTCTCGATCGCGGCCAGCATGCTCGCATTGGCCGCCTCGCGGGTGCGGCCGCCGGCGGTCACCGCTCGGACTATCCTTTCGGCGAAATAGGCGCCCGGCGAACCGAACTCGGCCTGATGCTGCTTCTGCGGCGTCGCCGCCTTCTCGCCCGGCTTCACCAGGTCGGGCAGCTTGAGGTTCGGCTTGACGCCGTCGAAGGCGGCATCGAAGGTTTTCTTGGAGATGCCTTTGGCCTTGGCTTCGGGCCAGAGGTCGTTGCCAAGCCAGGCGCGGAACTGGTCGTCGATCTTTGAGGCGGAGGCGGGGGTGGCGAGGAGGAAGGCAAAGAGGACTGCAAGAAAGATCGCCAATCCGCAAAACCGACGTTCTGTCGCGCCCCCCTCTGTCCTGCCGGACATCTCCCCCACTTGGGGGGAGATTGCCAGCCTTGACGGCGGCGCCTTTTCTCCGGCTTTGAAGGTTAGCGAAAGCCGGCGTGACGTCCGATCTCCCCCCTCGTGGGGGAGATTTCCGGCAGGACAGAGGGGGGCGCGACGGAACGCAATCATCTCAGAACTACCCTGCAACTCGCCTCAAAACACCGTCCGCGAGCGCAGTGCGGCGGCCAGCGTGCCTTCGTCGAGATAATCGAGCTCGCCGCCGACCGGAACGCCGTGCGCCAGGCGCGTCACCTTGATGTCGAAGCCGGAAAGCTGGTCGGTGAGATAGTGCGCGGTGGTCTGGCCCTCGACCGTGGCGTTGACGGCGAGGATCACTTCCTTGACCTCGCCGCCGGCGACGCGATCGACCAGCGAACGGATGTTGAGCTCATCGGGGCCAATGCCGTCGAGCGGCGACAGCGTGCCGCCGAGCACATGATAACGCACGTTCATTGCGGTCGCCCGCTCCAGCGCCCAAAGGTCGGCCACGTCCTCGACGACGATGAGCGTAGTGGGGTCGCGGCGCGGGTCAGTGCAGATCATGCATGGATCCGAGGTATCGACATTGCCGCAGGTCGAGCAGATGCGCACCTTGTCGACCGCCTCGCCCATGGCGGCAGCGAGCGGCGCCAGCAGCTGCTCCTTCTTCTTGATGAGGTGAAGCGCGGCGCGGCGTGCCGAACGCGGGCCGAGCCCCGGCACCTTGGCCAGCAGCTGGATCAGGCGTTCGATCTCGGGACCGGCGATTCGCTTCGACATCGCACCGGTTTAGACCATGATCCCGAAAAGTGGAAACCGGTTTTCGGAAAAGATCATGGTCAAACAAGACGATAGAGCCCATTCCGATCTATCGGAATGGATCAGGGTCTAGATTTTTCAGCGGGTTTTGGAACACTGCTGAGGCGCGTGCTGTTCGGCGCGCAAGGAGGCAATCGCTTTAGGTTTGCGCCGCCCCTCATTGCCCTGCCGGGCATTTCTGCCCGTATAGTGACGGGGAGAAAGGGCCAACCGCGACCTCGGCACCCTTTTTGCAGCGCCGGAAATTGGCGAAGTCCTTGGCAAAGGCGTCCTTCTCCCCGTCACTATACGGGGAGAAGATGGCGGCAGCCAGATGAGGGGCGGCGCCGACGTTGACCGCCTCAGTTTTCTTCCAGCGGCCGGGTCTGGCCGGCGATCATCGCGCCGATGGCGTCGGTGTTCTCGGGTGTCGTCTCGAACGACATTGTCGGCTCCGCCGGCGCCGCCTGGAAGGACGTGACAGGCTGAGCGCTCACGGTTCCGCCAAAACGGGCCGCATCCGGCTCCTGCATTGGTTCTTGCAGCGCCACAAGTATCGGCTTCTCTTGGGCCGCCCTCTCCGAGGTCGCCATTCCGGCAGTCACCCTTGTCTGCTTTGCCGGCAGCGATGCGGCGGCGGTCACATAGGTTGCCTTGGCGAATGGCGGCTTGGCCTCGCGTGCCGGTTCCGCCGAGGCGACAAGTATGGCCTGAGCGGCAGGCGCTTGCGGCTTGGCCTGGGCCACGGCGACCATCGGTTCGTCCGGCAGCGGCTGCCAGTTGCGGCCGCGCTTTTCATAGAAGGCATTGCCGCCGGCGACCATGGTGTAGTGCATGTTCTTGTAGGGGAAACGCAGGCCGGCGGTGTGGAAATACATGGTATTCTTCAGCTTGGCTTTGCGCTCGCCCTTGAGCACCGCCTCGGCGGCTTCCTCGACGTCGGGCATCGCCTTCGAATTCATCGGCCGTGTCATGACGCCCGGCGCGAACTGCCCGCGCTCGCCAACCACTTCGCAGATGGTGTTGCCGTGCTTGCCGGACCGCAGCCGGTTCATCACCACCGTGCCGACCGCAATCATGCCGTCACGGCTCGACCGGTTGGACTCGAAGAACATTGCCCGCTCCAGGCATTCCTTTTCCTTGGGCGTGGAATTGTAGGAGCGCGAGCTCAGGAAACTCGGCGTAATGGCATCGGTCAGGCTGGACATGCCGTGCGAGGCGGTCTGACTGCAAGCGGCCAAAAACAGCGGCGAGATAACGACGCCGAGCCGCAACGGCGTCTTCCATCGGGTAGAGATCAAACAGGCGTCCCCTCATTCTGCTGCCAGCCCGCCCCTGGTTGCGGCAAGAATGAGACACTTTCAGGCAAAAAGATGGCTAAAGCGTTATTAAGTGTGGGGCGTTGCCCAATAGACACAGCTGGCGGGCGGGAGTTGGTGGAACAAGACTGGCCTAAGGGTATTCAGCGGAAGCTGCGACGCTCGAAGAATGGGCCTGGCGGACGGCTCCTCGGTTATGAGGCTGTTAACGTTTCTAGAACGGCAGCTTCATTCCCGGCGGGATCGGCAGTCCCGCGGTCAGCGCCTTGGTCTTTTCCTGCATGGTCTGCTCGACCTTGGTCCTGGCATCATTGTGGGCAGCGAGGAGCAGGTCCTCGAGAATCTCGACCTCGTCCTCCTTGAACAGCGACGGATCGATCTTCAGCGACTTCATCTCGAATTTGCCGGTCAGCGTGACGCTGACCAGGCCGCCGCCGGCCTGCCCGGTGGCTTCCAGCGTGGCAATCTCATCCTGCATGGCCTGGAACTTAGCCTGCATTTCCTTTGCCTTGCCCATCAGGCCGAGAAGATCTTTCATCGCACTGTCCTTTGCAGTTGGTGCTGGTTGTTCAGGTTTCGTCGTCGTCGGCCGGCGGCTCGACCGGCATTTCGGCCTCGGCCGCATCGGCTTCCGGCGCGTCGGGAATGCGCACGTCGATGATCTTGGCGCCGGGAAAGCGCGCCAGGATGGCGGCGACCGTCGGGTCGCTCTTGGCATCGAGGAAGGCGTTTTCGCGCTTTGTCGATTCCATCTCGGCCAAGGTCTGGCCGCCCTCCTCCTTCGACAGCGACACCAGCCAGTTGCGGCCGGTCCAGGCGCGCAGCTTGGCGGTCAAATCATTGAGCAGCATCTTCGGCGCATCGTCGGTCAGGCTGACGTCGATACGGCCGGGCTCGATGCGCACCAGGCGCACGCAACGCTTCACCAGCACCTTGAAGGCCATGTCGCGCTGGGCGTCGGCAAGGGCGACAATGTCTGCCAGCGATTTCACCGGCACCGGCGGCGCCTCGACCACCGGCTCCGGCGGAGCAACGAAATTGGTCGGCACAGGCTCGGCCTCGACCAGGCGCATCGTCTGCGCGCCGCCATTGGCCGTCGGCATCCGCGTCTGCGCCACGGCGCCGGCACCACCGCTTGCAGGCGCTTGGCTTGCGGGGCCGGGGCTTGCCGGCGTGCCATTCACGCGCGGCGCGGCGCCCGGCAGGGTACCGCCGTTCTCCAGCGATTTCAGCGCCTCGTCCAGCGTCGGCAGGTCGGCGGCATGGGCCAGCCGGATCAGCACCATCTCGGCGGCGCTGACCGGGCGGTTGGAGGTCTGCACCTCGGGTATGCCTTTCAAGAGCATCTGCCATGTCCGCGACAGCACCTTGACCGACAGCGTGTTCGCGAAATCGGCGCCGCGCCGGCGCTCGTCCTCGGATAGCGAGGCGTCGTCGATGGCAGCCGGCACGAAACGCAGACGGGTGACCAGATGGTTGAACTCGGCAAGGTCGGTCAGCACGGCGGCAGGATCGGCGCCGGTATTGTACTGGGCACGGAATTCGGCAAGTGCCGCGGCGACGTCGCCCATCATGACATGTTCGAACAGGTCGACGATGCGGGCACGGTCGGCGAGGCCGAGCATGGCACGCACCGCTTCGGCGCTGACCGCGCCGCCGCCATGGGCGATCGCCTGGTCGAGGATCGACTGCGCATCGCGCATCGAGCCTTCGGCTGCGCGCGCGATCATCGCCAGCGCATCGTCTTCGACTTCGATGCCCTCCAGACCGGCTATCCTGGCAAGGTCGGCCTTGATCATCGCCGCATCGATGCGCCTGAGGTCGAAACGCTGGCAGCGCGACAGGACCGTGATCGGCACCTTGCGGATTTCGGTGGTGGCGAAGATGAACTTGACGTGCGGCGGCGGCTCTTCCAGCGTCTTCAGCAAGCCGTTGAAGGCCTGGTTGGAAAGCATGTGCACTTCGTCGATGATGTAGACCTTGTAGCGCGCCGACACCGGGGCGTAGCGCACGCGCTCGATGATGTCCCTGATGTCGTCGATGCCGGTATGCGAGGCGGCGTCCATCTCGATGACGTCGATATGCCGGCCTTCCATGATCGCCTGGCAATGCTCGCCGAGCACGGCAAGCTCGACGGAAGGCTGGTCGACGGTCGGTGTTTTGTAGTTCAGCGCCCGCGCGAGTATGCGCGCGGTCGTCGTCTTGCCGACGCCGCGCACGCCGGTCAGCATCCAGGCCTGGGCGATGCGGCCGGTGGCAAAGGCATTGGTCAACGTGCGGACCATCGGCTCCTGGCCGATCAGCTCGGAGAAATTCGACGGCCGGTATTTGCGCGCTAGCACGCGATAGGCGGCAGGCTTGTCCAATTTCCCGGCCTCGTTTCCGGCTTCGCTCATTCGCCCGTTAAGCTCCAAGGGCTGCCACTGGAGGCGGCCGATTCCTGCGCATAGTTTCGCCCGCACGGCTTGGCGCCGTCAATGTCGGGGCAAAAGGCGAAGAGGCGGGAGGCTGGAACAATGACCCGTTCCGGGCTCGTTAGGGCTGCTTCCTTCCGGACCTGACCCGGTTGGCGAGTGGACCGTCCACCACCAACCTCCCAGCCTCCATATCGGCAATCCGGCGATGAAATGCAAGTGCGGATGATGGGGTCTTAAGCGACGGCGACAGCTGAAACCAAAAACCCGCCTCGGCGGGCGGGTCGTTGGGGCGAATAATCACCATAACGAGATTAGTAGCATAGCTGCCGGCACAAAGCAAGAACAAAATGTGGCGCCGTCGGCGAAGCTGCCGATCTCCCCCCTTGCGGGGGAGATGGCCGGCAGGCCAGAGGGGGTGCCGTCCCGCCGACTTATCAACCAAACGCAGCCAAGCCCTCAGGCTAGTTACCGGTTCAGACGGGTAGCCGAAAGTTGGCGATCCTTCACACCCCCCTCTGTCCTGCCGGACATCTCCCCCGCAAGGGGGGAGATCGGATGCTGCTTCGGCTTTCGCCAATCACCAAGGCTTGAAAGGAAAGTACAGGGTGGCGAGAATACCTGCGGGAACCACAACCTGAAACCACTACCCTCACTTCTTCGCGAACAATCAGCGCCACGACGGCCAATGTTGCTTGCTGCCCCTTGCGGCCCTTCGGAAGCCGCTCTAGCGTCGATGGAGTTCAAAAAACGTCAAAAAGTGAGAGAAACGCCGATGCTGCCGGGCCTCAAGGCCGGATTCACGCTTGACGCCCAGCTGGAGGCCGACAGCGAACAGCTGATGTGGCTCGGCCTGTGCGAATTGCGCGTCATGAACGACCGACGCTGGCCGTGGCTTCTGCTGGTGCCGCAGCGGCCGGGCATCGAGGAAATCCACGACATGACGCCGCTGGACCAGGCGATGCTGACCTTCGAGACCAACATGGTGGCGCTGGCACTCAAGCGCGTGACCGGCTGCACCAAGATCAACACCGGCGCACTCGGTAACATCGTGCGCCAGTTGCATGTACACGTCATTGCGCGCTCGGAAGGCGATCCAGGCTGGCCCGGACCGGTATGGGGGCACGGCCTGCGCGAGCCCTATCAGCGCTCCGACCTTCGCAAGTTTGCGGAAAAGATCAAGGCAGCGCTATAAGCCTCTCCCGTGTCCACCTTGAACCTTCCCGAGTCTGCATGAGCTTCCGCCTGTTTGACGCGCCCTTGCGCGAGCCGAGCCAGTTCGTCGGCTTCGCCGGCAACATTATCGACCGGCAGTCCGAAAACCGCGCCGATGATTCCGTCGAAAAAGCGCTCGCCGATCCCTTGGCGCGGCTTTTGCTGATGCGTGGCGGCCGGCTCTATCTGAAGCTTGCGCAAGGCGCATTCGACCCCTGGTTCGGCGCGGCCGAAAGCCGGCCGCTCGAGGCATCGCTCGAAAACGGCGTCCTGCTCGGTTTCTCCGAAAGCGGTCCGGTGCTGGCGGTGCCGGCCGGGGTCGAGCCCGAGCAGCTTCCCGAGACGATCAAGGCGATAGACTATCGCTCGGTCTATATGCAGGGGCTGATCGACGAAGCGGCGGCCGGCGCGCTGGCGCAAGGGGCGGCGCTGCTAGCCTGGCATGCCAGCCATCGCTTCTGCAGCAAATGCGGCACCGAAGCCGAGATGCGGGCGGGCGGTTACAAGCGGCATTGCCCGGCCTGCGGCACCGAGCACTTTCCGCGCACCGACCCGGTGGCGATCATGCTGACGGCAACGCGCGAAAAATGCCTGCTCGGCCGCGGCCGGCATTTCGGGCCCGGCATGTATTCTGCGCTCGCCGGTTTCATCGAGCCGGGCGAGACGATCGAGGCGGCGGTGCGCCGCGAAACGCTGGAGGAGGCCGGCATCCGGCTCGGCCGCGTCGTCTACCATGCCAGCCAGCCCTGGCCGTTCCCCTATTCGCTGATGATCGGCTGCTTCGGCGAACCGCTCAACGACGATATCCAGCCCGACCTCAACGAGCTGGAAGATTGCCGCTGGTTCTTTCGCGACGAGGTGCTCTCGATGCTGGCGAGGGAGCATCCGGGCGGCCTGGTGACGCCGCCGAAAGGAGCGATCGCCTATAACCTGATCCGCGCCTGGGCCGACAGCGCATAGCAGGATCGACATCGCAGGAGCAGAAAATGATCCGTCACACCGTCGTGTTCACGCTGAAACACCCGCCGCATTCGCTCGAGGAAAAAAGGTTCCTCGCCGACGCCAAGAGGATCCTCACGGCGATAAAGGGCGTCACGCATTTCGAGCAGTTGCGGCAGGTCAGCCCCAAGAACGACTACCGCTTCGGCTTCTCGATGGAGTTCGCCGATCAACGGGCCTATTCAGGCTACAACGATCATCCCGACCACGTCGCCTTCGTCCGCGACCGCTGGATCCCGGAAGTCGAGGCGTTCATGGAAATCGACTACGTGCCGCTCGGCTGGGGCTGAGACCGGAAAGCGGTGCTCTGGAAATCAATACCCCGCGTCGCGATCCACCACATTTTCCAGCGCTTCGCCGCGCTCGAAGGCATCCATCTGACGCCGCATGATCGGCGCCAGGTGGACCGGATCGGAAGTCGCCGCGGCGTGCGGCGTCACGAACACTTTCGGGTGGCTCCATAGCGGGCTGGTCTTCGGCAGCGGCTCGACCTCGAACACGTCGAGGCTGGCTTCCTTCAGCGTGCCGTCGTCCAGTGCGCGCAAAATGTCGGCGTCCTTCTGCAGCCTGCCACGCCCGGCATTGATCAGCACCGAGCCGCCGAGCCCGTTGCGCTTGCGCAGCTCCTTCAGCACGCCGTAATTGATGATGCCGTGCGTCTGCGGCGTCAGCGGCAGAAGCACCACCAGGATGTCGGTGGCGTTGAGGAACGGGATCAGGCCGGCCTCGCCCGCGTAAGTCGAGACACCTTGCATCGGCCGATCGCTGCGCGACCAGCCATTAACGGGAAAGCCGAGTGACAACAGCACCGATGCCGCCGCGCGGCCAAGCGTGCCGAGCCCCATAATGCCGACCGAGATGTCGCCGGCCGGCCGCTGCTGCGGTTCGTGCCAGATCTTCTTCTGCTGCTGGGCGCGGTAGAGCATGCCCTGGCGATGGTGGTCGAGCACCCGCCAGACGACGTATTCGGTCATGTACTGGGTCAGGTTGTCGGCCACCACCTTCACGACCGGTACGTCGGGCAAGGTGGGATCGGCGAAAATGTGGTCGACGCCGGCGCCGATCGAGAAGATAGCCCGCAGATTGGGCAGCGACGACAAGAGGTTCGGCCGCTGTTTCCACACCACCGCATAGGTGATCGAGGGATCGCCGGCGCCATTCGGCTCAAGCACCACTTCGCGCTCCGCCGACAGTAGTTCGCGCCAGCGCAGCGGATGAATACCGGTGAGGGCGAGCAGGATGCGGCCTTTTTCCATTGCGGATCGTTTTTCCCTTTTTACCAACAGCGTTCGCGTCCCGATGCGAAAAGGCGCGGCAGCGTTTTGATTTTGTGCATGATCTCTGGCGAAAATCTACTCGCTGACGATGCCGACCGGCGCCGTTTCGATCTTGAAGGCGGCCGAGATCAACGCCTTTGTGTAGTCAGTCCGCGGGTTGCTGAAAATCTGTTCGGAAGGACCGGCCTCGACGATCCTGCCGTTGCGCATGACGATGACTTCGTTGGCGAGCGCGCGGATGACCCTCAGATCGTGGCTGATGAAGAGGTAGGCGAGGTCGTGCTTGGCCTGCAGGCTGCGCAAGAGGTCGACGACCTGCGCCTGTACGCTCATGTCGAGCGCCGAGGTCGGCTCGTCCAGCATGACGAAACGCGGGTTGAGCACCATGGCGCGCGCGATGGCGACGCGCTGGCGCTGGCCGCCGGAGAATTCGTGCGGATAGCGGTTGCGCGTCGCCGGATCGAGGCCGACTTCCTTCAGCACGTCGACGACACGCTCGTCGCGCGCATCGGGAGACAGTTTCGGCTCGTGGATCTTCAACCCTTCCTCGATGATCTCGGCGACCGACATGCGCGGACTGAGCGAACCGAACGGATCCTGGAAGACGATCTGCAGCTCGCGCCGCAGCGGCCGCATTTCGTTGAAGGACAGCTGATCGATGCCGCGTCCGTTGAACTGGATGGTCCCGGTCGACGAGATCATCCTGGCCAGCGCCAGGCCGAGCGTCGTCTTGCCCGAGCCGGATTCGCCGACGACGCCGAGCGTCTGACCGGCCCGAACGGTGACGTCGATGCCGTCGACTGCCTTCACATTGTCGACGGTGCGCCGGAAGAAGCCCTTCTTGATCGGAAACCAGACCTTGACGTCCTTGCCGACCATCACCGGCTTGGCGGCCTGGTTGGCCGCCGGCGGCTTGCCTTTCGGCTCGGCGGCAAGCAGATGCCGCGTATAGGCGTGCTGCGGATTTGCGAATATCGCCTTGGTCGGGCCGGTCTCGACGATCTTGCCCTTGGTCATCACGCAGACCCGGTCGGCGATCTTCCTGACGATGCCGAGATCGTGGGTGATGAACAGCATCGACATGTTCTTGCGGCTTTTCAGGCCGGCCAGCAATTCGAGGATCTGCGCCTGGACGGTGACGTCGAGCGCTGTCGTCGGCTCGTCGGCGATCAACAGTTCAGGCTCGTTGGCGAGCGCCATGGCGATCATGACGCGCTGGCGCTGGCCGCCGGAAAGCTGGTGCGGATAGGCGTCGAGCCGTTTCTCCGGTTCGCGGATGCCGACCTCGTGCAGAAGTTCCAGCGTGCGCGCCTTGGCGTTGCGATCGCCCAGGCCCTGGTGCAGCTTCAGCACCTCGACGATCTGCTGCTCGATCGTGTGCAGCGGGTTGAGCGAGGTCATCGGCTCCTGGAAGATCATGGTGATCTTGTTGCCGCGCACGCGGCGCAGGTCTCTCTCGTCCGCGGCAAGCAGGTCGGCGCCGAGGAACAGGATCTTTCCCGACGGGTGGCTGGCGGTCGGATAGGGCAGCAGCTTCAGCACCGACAGCGCGGTGACCGACTTGCCGGAGCCGGATTCGCCGACCAGCGCCACCGTCTCGCCCTTGGCGAGGTCGAAGGAAATATGGTCGACGGCGATCGACTGGTCGCCGCCTTGCGTGAAGGCGACGCTGAGGTCTTGGACCGAGAGCAGCGGGGTGTCGCTCATCTGAACGTCTTGCGCGGATCGAAGGCGTCGCGCGTCGCCTCGCCGACGAAGACCAGCAGCGACAGCATCAGCGAGATGACGACGAAGCCGGAAATGCCGAGCCAGGGGGCGTTGAGGTTGCGCTGCGCCTGCTTCAGCAGCTCGCCGAGCGAGGCGGAGCCCGGCGGCAGGCCGAATCCGAGATAGTCGAGTGAGGTCAGCGTCGAGATCGAGCCGCTGAGCAGGAACGGCAGGAAGGTCAGCGTCGCCACCATGGCGTTGGGCAGCAGATGCCGGAACATGATGGTGATGTTGGACACGCCGAGCGCGCGCGCCGCATTGACGTATTCGAAATTCCGGGCGCGCAGGAACTCGGCCCGCACGACGCCGACCAGTGCCACCCACGAAAACAGCAGCATCAATCCGAGCAGGATGAAGAAGCCGGGCGGCAGGATGGCGGCGACGATCAGGAGCAGATACAGCACCGGTATCGCCGACCAGATCTCGATGAAGCGCTGGAACAGAAGGTCGGTCCAGCCGCCGAAATAGCCCTGCAGAGCGCCGGCCGCCACGCCGATCAGCGCCGAGCCGGCAGTCAGGATCAGGCCAAACAGCACCGATATCCTGAAGCCGTAGATGACGCGCGCCAGCACGTCGCGGGCCTGGTCATCGGTGCCCAGCCAGTTCCAGTTGCCGACGTTGCAATTGGGGTCTGCCTCGCCTTTCGGATACTGGTTGCAGCGCGTCTTCTTGTCGTAGAGCCAGGACGGCTTGGTGGGTGCTGCTTCGGGAATAGCGTTGTTGACGGTCTGGTAGGAGTAGCGCACCGGCGGCCAGACCATCCAGCCATTGGCATTGATCTCGTCCTGGATGACCGGGTCGCGGTAGTCGGTGACCGCATAGAAGCCGCCGAACTTCTCCTCGGGATAGGCGACCAGGACCGGGAACAGGATCTCGCCCTTGTAGGAGGCGATGATCGGCTTGTCGTTAGCGACCAGTTCCGAACCCAGCGACAGCACGAACAGGAACAGGAAGATCCACAACGACCAGTAGCCGCGCCGGTTGGACTTGAAGTTCTGCAGGCGCCGCTGGTTGAGCGGCGACAGGAAGGGCCGCGCGATCCGCGCCGGCGCCGTTTCGGCTGCGGCCTGCGCCATCAGACGTCTCTCCGCTCGAAGTCGATGCGCGGGTCGACCCAGGTGTAGATCAGGTCGGACAGCAGCCCGACGAACAGGCCAAGCAGCGAGAAGATGTAGAGATTGGCGAAGACCACCGGATAATCGCGCTGCACCACCGAGTTGAAGCCGAGCAGGCCGAGGCCGTCGAGCGAAAATATGTTCTCGATCAGCAGCGAACCGGTGAAGAAGGCCGATATGAAGGCACCGGGGAAGCCGGCGATGACGATCAGCATGGCGTTGCGAAAGACGTGGCCGTAGAGCACCCGCCGTTCCGACAGGCCCTTGGCGCGGGCGGTGACCACATATTGCTTGCGGATTTCCTCGAGGAAGGAATTCTTGGTCAAAAGCGTCGTCGTGGCGAAGGCCGACAGCACCAGCGCCGTCAACGGCAAGGTCATATGCCAGAAATAGTCGACGATCCGCGCAGGCCATGACAATTGGTCCCAATTGTCCGAGGTGATTCCGCGCAACGGGAACCAGTCCCAGAACGAGCCGCCGGCAAACAGCACCATCAGCAATATGCCGAACAGGAAACCCGGAATGGCGTAACCGACGATGACGACGCCGCTGGTCCAGACGTCGAAAGTGGAGCCGTCCTTGACCGCCTTGCGGATGCCGAGCGGGATCGAGATCAGATACGACAAGAGCGTAATCCACAGCCCGATCGAGATCGACACCGGCATCTTTTCCAGGATCAGGTCGAGCACCGAGATGTCGCGGAAATAGCTGTCGCCGAAATCGAAGCGGAGATAGTTCCACAACATCATGCCGAAGCGCTCGAGCGGCGGCTTGTCGAAACCGAACTGCTTCTCCAGCTTCTTGATGAATTCCGGGTCGAGCCCTTGCGCGCCGCGGTATTTCGAGCCGACGTCGCCGGCGACATCGAAATTGGCGCCGCCGGCATCACCCCCGCCGCCGCCGAGGCGATCGCTGCCACCCTGGTTTGTCAGCCTGGCGATGACCTGCTCGACCGGCCCGCCCGGCGCGAACTGGATGACGGCAAAGGACACCGCCATGATGCCGAACAGGGTCGGGATCATCAACAGGATACGGCGCAGTATATAGGCGCCCATCAGGCTCCCTGCCTCGCTTGTGGGAAAATGTCAGGCTTTGCCAATCTTTGCCGCCTTGTCTTTGTCGAACCACCACGACGTCTCGACCGGGAAGTCGTAATCCGGCTTTTGAGCGGGAAAGCCGAACATGTCCCAGAACGCCGCTCGGTGATTCGCCAGATGGTATGTTGGAATCCAGTCTAGCCGCGCGCGCAAGACCCGATCGAGGGCATTGAGCGCGGTGACGAGTTCGATGCGGCTCTGCGCCTTACCGGCTGCCTCGATCAGCGCGTCGATGGCTTTGCTTTCCGTACCGGGATAGTTGCGCATCCCCGGCGTTTTCGCCATCCGGGAAGCATAGAGGATCTCTAAGCCGTCGGCGGTGGGCGTCGCTCCGATCGACCATGCGAGCATGTTGAAGTCGAAATCGTAGTTGCTCTGCCGCGCTTCGAATTGCGTCGAGTCGACCTGCCGGATCGAAGCATCGATGCCGATCGCCTTCATATTCTCGGACCACGGCGCGAAAATGCGAACCAACCCCTCGTCCTCGGCCAGCATTTCCACCTGCAGTCGCTCGCCTTTGTCGTTGACGACGAAATTGCCGACTCGCTTCCAGCCGGCTTCGGCGAGCAGCCTCGAAGCCTCGCGCAGCAGCTTGCGGTCGTGTCCAGAACCGTCGGAAACGGGTTGCATCACCGGTTCGCCGAAGGTCTCCGGCGGCAATTCGGCTCGAAACGGCTCCACGAGTTTCAGTTCCTGGGGTGAGGGCAGGCCCTTGGCCTTGTAATCCGATCGCTCGAAGTTCGATTGCGAACGCTCGTAGGAGTCGAAAAACAGCACCCGCTTGGTCCATTCGAAGTCGAAGCAATGGGCGATTGCCCGTCTCACGCGTATGTCGCGGAACTGCGGACGGCGCTGGTTGAGCGCGACAGCCTGCATGGAGGGCGTTTTCTCGCCGGGAAATTCGCGTTTGAGGACCCTGCCATCCTTCAGCGCCGGAAAATCGTAGCCGGTCGCCCATACCCGCGCGGTGAACTCCTCGCGAAAATGCGTGTCCCCTTTCTTGAACGCTTCAAATGCCGCCTGGCGATCGAGATAGAAATCGATACGGATGCGGTCGAAATTGTTAAGCCCGCGGTTCACGGCCAGATCGCGGCCCCAATAATCGGCGACGCGTTCATATTCGACTGTCTGTCCGGCCACGACCCGCCCCATTCGGTATGGCCCCGAGCTGAGCGGAGGGGTCATCGTCGAGGCGTCGAAATCATTGGCCGTGTAGAAGGCTTTGGAGACGATCGGCATCGCGACGACGGCGAGGATATTCTGCGCGGACTGCTGGCCGTTGAAGGTAAGGTTGACCGTAAGCGGATCGACTGCGACCGCATCCGTCATATGTCGCAGCGCTTGGGAAAGGTTCGGATGTCCCCGGTCTTTGTAGAGGTTCAAGGCGAAGGCAATGTCTTCGGCGGTCAGCGGCGAGCCGTCGTGGAAGCGCGCTTGTGGCCGCAGGCTGAAGCGGTAGCCGTTGCGGTCCTGCGACAAGGTAACGGATTCGGCAAGCAGGCCGTAGACAGCATCCGGCTCATCGACCGCCCTTGTCATCAGCGAATCGAAGCAGAGCTCGGTGCGCGGCGGCGAATCCCCCTTCAGCACCAGCGAGTTCAACGTGTTGAAAGTCAGGAAACTCTGATTGAGGGTGGAGTTCGGCGGAGCGAAATTCATCCGGCCGCCCTTGGGAGCGTCCGGATTGACATAGTCGAAATGCGCGAAATCCGGAGGATATTTGAGATCGCCGAAGGCAGACAGGCCGTGCAGTTTCACGCCGGTCGGGATGGTGGCGAAAGCCCGGCCGGGCAGCCATGCAGCTGCCGCGGCGGCACCGCCGAGGGCGAGGAAGTCGCGACGGGGCAGAGCCGCCATCAATTGCCACTCTTGTATTTGGCCGCCAGCGCCTTTTCCTTGTCAGGATCGATCCACCAGGAATTCTGGTCGACGCCGCTATAGGCGGGCTGTTTTTCCGGCATGCCGAACTTGTTCCAGTAGGCGAGCCAGACCACGGCGCGGTAATATTGCGGCACGACGTAGAAATTCCACAACAGCACCCGGTCGAGCGCATGGGTGGCGGCAACGAGATCGTCGCGGTCGGTGGCATAGATGATCCGATCGACCAGCGCATCGACGACCGGATTCTTGATGCCGGCGTAATTGCGCGATCCGGGCGAATCGGCAGCCTTGGAGCTCCAGAAATCGCGCTGTTCATTGCCGGGAGAGTCCGACTGGCCGAGTATCGAAGTGACCACGTCAAAGTCGAAATGGGTGACGCGGTTGATGTACTGGGTCTGGTCGATCAGGCGCAGTGTCGCGTCGACGCCGATCTTACGCAGATTGGCTATGTAGGGGCTGGCGATGACCTGGTCGGTGTCGTTCCAGCCGAGGATTTCGAATTTGAACGGTTCGCCGGTCTTGGCGTTGACCATCTTGCCGCCTTTGATCACCCAGCCTGCCTTGGCGAACAGTTCGACCGCGGTCTTCAGGTATTTGCGCTCCGCCTGCGGCGTGTCGTAGACCGGCAGCTTGAATTCCTCGGTAAAAACTTCAGGCGGCAGCTTGTCGCGGTACTGCTCGAGGATTTCGAGTTCCTTGCCCTGCGGCAGGCCACTCGACGCCAGTTCGGTGCCCTGGAAATAGCTGCTGGTGCGGGTGTTGGAACCGAAGAACAGGGTCCGGTTCATCGTCTCGAAATCGAACGGATACATCAGCGCGGCGCGCACCAGGCGATCCCTAAACAGCGGGCGCCTGGTGTTGAGCATGAAGGCCTGCATCGGTTCGGGCGACGCGGTCTTGAATTCCTTCTTGATGACGTCGCCAGCCTGAACTGCGGGGAAATTATAGGCCGTGTTCCAGCGCCTCGAACTGTTCTCCGGCTTGATGTCGTCCAGCCCGCCCTTGGTGAAGGCCTGCCAGGCGGCATTGTCGTCGAGAAAATAGGTGAAACGCTGCCTTTCGAAATTCTCGCGGCCGATCTTCACGGGCAGCTTGGCTGCCCAGTAATCGGGCACGCGCTGCCAGATGATTTCGGAGCCAGGCTTGAAGCTGGCGATCTTGTAGGCGGCCGAGCCGAGCGGCGGCTCCTGCGTCGGCTTTGTGACGTCGCGCTTCTTGCCGCTGGCGTCGGTGCCTTCCCACCAGTGCTTGGGCAGCACGACGAGATCGCCGATGATCTTCGGTAGCTCCCGGTTGCCCTTCTGGTTGAAATGGAACTCGACCTCGCGGTCGGAGATGGCGACCGCGTCGGTGACGTTTTCGAAATAGCGGCTAAATTGCGGGCTGTTGGCCTTCAGCACCTGGAACGACCAGATCACATCGTCGGTGGTGATCGGCTGGCCGTCATGCCATTTCGCCCGCGGGTCGAGCCGGTAGGTCGCCGAGGAATAATCGGCCGGATATTTATAGGCATCGGCGATCAGCGGATGGCTGGTGCTGCCCTCGTCGGTCGCCTGCTCCATCAGCGTGTCGTAGAGCAGGCCGCCGCCGAACTGCGCGAAGCCGGCAGCCGGCGAACCCTGCACGATGTAGGGATTGAAGCTGTCGAACGTGCCAAGCACCACGGAATTCACTGTGCCGCCCTTGGGTGCATCCGGATTGACGTAATCGTAGTGCTGGAAATTATCGCCATATTTGGATTCGCCGATCAGCGACGAGGTCGTGCGCCATTCGTCCGCGAAGGCCGCCTGCAGGCCGCCAGCAAAAGCAGCCAGCATCAGCACCGATTTCAGAAGCGTCCGCGCTCGGCCAACCGTCATGCGTTCTCCTCTTCGCGATATAGCGCCGTCACCATAGCGTCTGGGCTCAATCTAGATCATTTGGCGGCGCTGAAAACCGCAACGGACCGGCTTTGTCGTCGCATATGCATTTTTCCTAACGAAAAAGCCGGGCTGAACCCGGCTTTTTCAAGGATTATATCATTACAGTTTTGTTATTTTGCGGGGGCGGCCGGAGCTGCCGGCGCCGCGCCTTCTGCCGGCTTGGCAGGGGCTGCACCTTCGGCCGGCTTGGCGGGCGCGTTTTCGGCCGAGGCGCCGGGCGCCGGCAGCGGCTTCGGATTGTCCGACAGCGTGCGCAGATAGGCGATGACGTTGGCGCGGTCCTCGTCCTTCGGCAGGCCGGCGAAGCCCATCGCCGTGCCCTTCACGAACTTCTTCGGCGAGGTGATGAAGTGGTTCAGGTTGTCGTAGGTCCATTTCTCGCTGCCGCCCTTGGAGAACTCCTTCATGCCGGCCGAATAGGCAAAGCCCTCATGCTCGGCGACCGGACGGTCGACGATGTCCCACAGATCGGGGCCGACCTTGTTGGGGCCGCCCTTTTCGCCGGAGTGGCAGGCCTGGCATTTCTTGAAGATGGCGGCGCCGGCTTCGGCGTTGGCGGTGGCCAGCAGCTCGGCAATCGGCTTGGCCTCCGCGGCGGGAGCGGCCGGGCCGCCTTCGGCGGGCTCGGTCGCCTCGATGGCGAAGCCGGGCTTTTCCGGCGCCGGCGAGGCAAACAGCGCGTCGGACACGATGCCAACGGAAAAGACGATGAACACCGTGCCGAGGAAACCGGCGAGCAGCTTGTTGACTTCGTTGGAATCCATACGCCCCAGGCTCCCTTTTCCGGCGGACCGATCCGTCCACTCCGTCCGTCGGTATCGTGAACCACCCTGCGAGGCGGTCAAATCGCGCGGAAACTAGGTCTTTTGCTCCGGCGTTGCAACACCTATAAGGGCGCTGCCAGTGAGACCTTTTGCCACTTTTGTCCCCCTCTTTTTCGAGCCCCTGCCCGCCTCATGTCCACGCTCATCCTGATCCCGGCCCGCATGGCCTCGACCCGCCTGCCGGGCAAGCCGCTGGCCGACATTATCGGCACTCCGATGATCGTCCACGTCGCCCGCCGCGCCGCCGAGGCCGGGCTCGGCCGGGTGGTCGTCGCCACCGATACGCAAGGTGTTGCGGAGGCGGTGCGCGCGCATGGTTTCGAGGCGGTGATGACGCGGGCGGACCACGAAACCGGTTCCGACCGCATCTTCGAAGCGCTGACCATTCTCGACCCTGGCAAGACGGTCGAGACGATCGTCAATGTGCAGGGCGATCTGCCGACCATCGACCCCCTTATTATCGGCGCCGCGCTGAAGCCTTTCGAGAACGCAGCGGTCGACATCGCCACGCTCTGCGTCGAGATCGTCCGCGCCGAGGAAAAGACCAATCCGAACGTCGTCAAGCTGGTCGGCTCGCCACTCTCGGCGACGAGGCTCAGGGCGCTCTATTTCACCCGCGCCACCGCGCCCTGGGGCGAAGGCCCGCTCTACCATCATATCGGCCTCTATGCCTATCGGCGCGCCGCACTCGAGCGCTTCGTTGCGGTGAGGCCGTCGCCGCTGGAGCGCCGCGAGCGGCTGGAACAATTGCGGGCGCTGGAGGCCGGCATGCGCATCGATGCGGAGATCGTGCAGTCGGTGCCGCTTGGCGTCGATACGCCGGACGATCTCGAGCGCGCCAGGGCGCTCCTTTCCAACTAAGAAGTTCTTCCCCCAATCCCCGAGACTCTGCGCATGCCTGAAAAGACCAACAAAATATCCTTCCAGGGCGAGCCTGGCGCCAATTCCGACACCGCCTGCCGCAACATGTTCCCGTCGATGGAGCCGTTGCCGTGCCCGACCTTCGAGGACGCCTTCAACGCGGTCGAGACCGGCAAGGCCGATCTGGCGATGATCCCGATCGAGAACACCATTGCCGGCCGCGTCGCCGACATCCATCACCTCTTGCCGGAATCGAAGCTGCACATCATCGGCGAATATTTCCTGCCGATCCACTTCCAGCTGATGGTGCTGCCCGGCGTCAGGCGCGACGAGATCAGGACCGTGCACAGCCACATCCACGCGCTCGGCCAATGCCGCAAATACATCCGCAAGAACGGCTGGAAGGCGACGGTGGCCGGCGACACCGCGGGCGCCGCCAAGATGGTCGCCGCGATGAAGGACCGCACCATGGCCGCGCTGGCGCCGGCGCTGGCTTCGACGCTCTACGGGCTCGACATCATCGAAGAGAATGTCGAGGACACCGACAGCAACGTCACCCGCTTCGTCGTGCTGACCAAGAACAAGCAATGGGCCGAGCGTCCCTCCGCCGACGCCAGGATGATGACGACCTTCATCTTCCGCGTCCGCAACGTGCCGGCCGCACTCTACAAGGCGATGGGCGGCTTCGCCACAAACGGCATCAACATGACCAAGCTGGAGAGCTACCAGCTCGGCGCGTTTACGGCGACGCTGTTCTACGCCGACATAGAGGGCCATCCGGACGATCCGCTGGTGAAGCTGGCGCTCGACGAGTTGCGCTTTTTCTCGCGCGAAATGCGCATTCTCGGCGTCTATCCCGCCAGCGCCTCGCGCGAGCAATGGAAGGTGGCGGATTAGGATCCGGTCAGGTCAGGCCGAGCTTGTTCTGCTTGGCCGGCTTGCCGCATTCGCGGCGGCTGATCGACCGGTTCATGGCATCGATCTTGCCGCTTGCCTGGTCGGCGTCACGCCTGGCTTTCGAGCGCATGTCCGGCGTGAACGGGCCGAAGCCCGTAGCCGGGTTGGAGAAGGACGGCTTGGCGTCCACCGGCAAATGATATTGCTGCGCCAGGCCATTTCGTTGCGCCAGCAATTGATCGCAAGGCACCTTGTCATATAGCAGCGAGGACTGGACGTTTTCGTCCTGCCGTTTGGACATCGAATTGCCGACGCAGCCGGCCATCGCCAGGCAAGACGCCAAGACCATCATGTTCCAGCGCATGAACGTGCTCCTTGTCGAAACCCGCATGATCCGGACATGCGATTCGGGCTTTTTCGCAGCAAACATTACACCGAGGTCGGCGGGACAGTACCCCCCTCTGTCCTGCCGGACATCTCCCCCGCAAGGAGGGAGATTGGATGTCATTTCCGCTTTCGCAAACCTTCAGCGTCGCAAGAAAGGCGCCGTCGGCGAAGCTGCCGATCTCCCCACTTGCGGGGGAGATGTCCGGCAGGACAGAGGGGGGTGGGAAGGATCGCCGCCTTGGTCATGATTGTGAATGCTTCAAGCGGCGTTTCTCCGCCACGACGGCC